>CAJTVO010000030.1 GCA_910579485.1 uncultured Oscillospiraceae bacterium
AGAAAGGGATTCTTAAACCGTAGGTTTAAGCGCGTTTTTGGTTACTTTTGCCGCGCGGCAAAAGTAACCGCAGGGTCCGGGGGCGCGGAGCCCCCGGGGCTCGTGAAGAAACGGGAAGCGGAGGCGGCCCCGCAGGGCCGCCTTACCCCGCCAGGATCTCGAATTTGACGACCCCCTCCAGCCCCCCGGCCCGCCCAATCAGCTCCTCCAAAGAGATCTCCATATCGGAGGTCTCCGCCGATATGGTCACCGCCGCGCAGCCGTTGGTCGGGATCGATTGGTTGATGGTCAGTATATTCGCCCCGCTCCCGGCAAAAATAGCAAGTACATTGCTCAGTACCCCGGGGTTATCCTTCAGCATGGCGTAAAAGGTAATGATCCGCCCGGATTTCATGTTGTTGAAGGGCTGCACCGCGTCCTTATACTTATAAAACGCGCTGCGGCTGATGCCTACCAGCCGGGTGGCCTCCCCCACGGTGGCCGCCTCCCCGGAGAGCATCATCCGTTTGGCCTCCGCCACCTTGATAAAGATCTCCGGCAGCGCCGAGGCCGCCACGATGTAAAATTTGGTCGGTGTCCCCATAGTGTATCCCCCTTGCGGTCACATGTCCTCGAATGATGTTAGTGTAACACACCCGCCCCCCTTTTACAACCCATGTTTTCCTGGAAAATTCCACAATCTTTCCTGACGGCCAGGAGGAAAAGAGGTCACATTTGTCTATATGTCGCAACTAAGTGTCTTTTTACAAAAGACAATCACCATCCTGCTCTGGCTGGGCGGGGCGGTGGTGTTCTTCAAATGGCTGCTGGCGCCCCTGCTCCCCTTCCTGCTGGCCCTGGCCCTGAGCGCCATGGTGGAACCCTCGGTGCAGAAGCTGCGGCGGTGGATGCGGGTGCGCCGCAGCTTCGCCGCGGGGGTGGTGACCACGGCGCTGCTGCTGGTGCTGGGGGGCGGCGTGGTGCTGCTGGCGGCCCGGCTGGCCATGGAGCTGCGCCAGTGGTCCGACCGCCTCCCCCAGCTCATCGACCGCTTCCCCGCCCTGTGGAACGGGATGCTGGACAAGATCGAGGGCTGGTACGCCGCCAGCCCCTCCCCCATCCGCTCCGGACTGGACCTGCTGGCAGGACAGCTGATGGAGGAGGGACCCTCCATCGCCGGGGCGGCGGGGTCCTGGATCATGGGGGCGGCGTCCTCCCTGCTGGCGAAGCTGCCGGACGCCGGACTCTTCCTGGTGACCTCCGTGCTGGCGGTATACTTTACCAGCCTCAACTATCCCGCCATCCTGGCCTTTTTGAAGCGGCAGCTCCCCCTGGCGTGGCAGGACAAATGCCGCCGGGCGGCCCAGTGCTTCCGCACCACCATCCTCAAATGGCTGCGGGCGGAGATGCTCCTCATCCTGGCGACCTTCGGCGTGCTGCTGGCGGGATTTCTGTGGATGGGTCTGGATTACGCCCTCTTGGCGGCGGTGTTCACCGCCCTGGTGGACGCCCTGCCGGTGCTGGGGACGGGGACGGTGCTGTTCCCCTGGGCTCTGGGGTGCTTCCTCATGGGAAACATGGAGCAGGGCCTGGCCCTGCTGGCCCTGTACGCCGTCGGGCTGATCGTCCACACCCTGCTGGAGCCCCGCCTTCTGGCGGGGCAGGCGGACCTGCCTCCCATCACCGCTCTGCTGGCCATGTACCTGGGCTTCCGCTTCCTGGGCGTGGGCGGCATGATCCTCTTCCCGGTGGTGCTGCTCCTGCTCAAGCAGTTCCAGGACGCGGGGGTGATCCATCTGTGGAAGTAGGCCGGGCCGTTGACAGGGTCCCTCCGCCGTGTTATGATGGCGGAAAAGGAGGCGTTTCCCATGAGAATTTTTGGCTTGGTCCAGGACTCCATCGTGGACGGTCCCGGGTTCCGGTTTTCCTGCTTCGTCCAGGGCTGTCCCCACCACTGCCCCGGGTGCCACAACCCCGAGAGCCACGATCCCAACGGCGGCCGGGAGATGACGGTGGAGGAGGTGGCCAAGGAGCTGCTGAAAAATCCCCTCACCGACGGCCTGACTCTCTCCGGCGGCGATCCCTTCGCCCAGCCAGAGGACTGCCTGTCCCTGGCAAAGACCGCCCACGCGCACGATCTGAACGTCTGGGCCTATTCCGGCTGGACCTTCGAGCACCTGCGGGACCACGGCACACCGGAGCAGCGGGCCCTGCTGGAGGAGGTAGACGTGCTCATCGACGGCCCCTTCATCCTGGAGCAGCGGAGCCTGGCCCTGCCCTGGCGGGGCAGCCGGAACCAGCGGGTCGTTAACGTGCGCGCTTCCCTGGAAGCGGGGGAGGCCGTTATCGTTCCGGACGAACAGTAACGAACGGATACGCTGTAAAAATCGCGGAGGACTGCCTGCTTTGCAGTCCTCCGCGATTTCTATAGCAATTTATTCTCTTTTGGGACGGAAATTATTTTCATAAATCAATATCGTATTTATGATCAATCAGCACATAGTTGACGCCATGCTTCCGGGAAAGCTCCAGGTACTCCGCATTGTCTGCAAGTACGCTCTCCATTGTGCAATCTTCATCATCCAAGCGGTTCTCTATCACATTTGCGTATCCCTTTATGTCGGCGAAATGATCTCTGATATAGTCCTCGCTCATGACAAGGCAAAGATATTGAATATGAGCAAGGTATTTCCCTTCAAAATATCTCTTCCAATCAAAAGGAATATAGCACCCCTCGACGATTAGGTTCTGCTCGTTTTCGATGGCAGTCTTGATCATTTCACAAACAATAGGCCACAAATACGCCGTAAGCTCGGTATCCGCGCTCATGGGGGTAAGTTCCGTGTTCCCGCTTCGGATCAGTCCCATCTTCAAATGGTCTATAGATAAGTAGGGATACTTATATTTTTCCAGCAGCTTCTGGGCAAGGGCCGTTTTGCCGGTATGGGATGCTCCCGTTATCAGAATGATCATTTTTTCCGCCTCCTTTACAACTTGCTGGTTTGATCATATCATCAGCGATGAAAATTTACACATACTGCTGCTTCGCCACGTCGATGACGCCCCGGGTGGTGAGGCGCAGGGTGGGGATCACCGGCAGGGACATGAAGCTGAGAGTCATGAAGGGATCGATCTCCCGGCTGACGCCAAGGGCGAAGGCGGCGTCCTTGGCCGCTTCCAGGTCCCGGTTCACGTGCTCCAGGGTGTCGTCGCTCATGAGGCCCGCGATGGCAAGGACCACCTCGCCTTTGATCTGTCCGTCCTCCATGACCACGATGCCGCCCTTGTTCTCCGCCACCCGGTTGGCGGCGGCGGCCATATCCGCCTCGTTGGCCCCCACCACGATGATGTTATGGGAATCGTGGGAGACGCTGGTGGCTACCGCGCCCCGCTTGAGGCCGTAGCCCTGAAGGTAGCCGACGCCGATGTGCCGGGTGTTCTTGTGGCGTTCGATGACGGCGATTTTGAGGATGTCCCACTCGGCATCGATGTGGTCCGAGTAGCCCTGGTCCACGGTGACGATCTCCCCGGGCACCATGCCGATGATGCCCCTGGGCCGCCGCTCGGCAAAGTCCTCCGCCGTCAGACGGGACAGGTGGAAGGTGTCGTGGGCCTTCTCCGTCAGGTAGGGATCGATCTCCGGGGAGGCGAAGTCCCGGACGGTCCTGCCATCATACAGCTCCTCGCCCTTCTTGAAGACCTGCAGGATGTTGAACGCCTGGAAATTGTCGATGACCACGAAGTCCGCCAGATACCCCGGGGCGATGGCCCCCCGGTTGTTCAGCAGGAAGTACCGGGCCGCGTGGTGGCAGGCCACCTTCACCGCCACGATGGGGTCCACGCCCTGGCGGATGGCCTCCCGGACGTTGAAGTCGATGTGGCCCTTTTCCAGCAGGTCGCTGGGGTGCTTGTCGTCGCAGCAGAACATGCAGCGGTCCGCGTACTTCTCCGTCAGCAGGGGCAGGAGGGCCTGGAGGTTCCGGGCGGCGGTGCCCTCCCGGATCATGATGAACTGGCCCCGCTCCAGCTTGGCGATGGCGTCGGCGGGGTCCGAGCACTCGTGGTCGGAGTAGACGCCGGCGGCGATGTAGGCGTTGAGATCGGCGTCCGCAAGGCCGGGGGCGTGGCCGTCGATCTTCTTGTGGTGGGCCTGGGCGGCCACGATCTTCTCGATGACCTGGGGGTCCGCGCCGATGACGCCGGGATAGTTCATCATCTCCGCCAGTCCCTGGACCCGGGGGTGGTCGTAGAAGGAATCGATGGTCCGGTAGTCCAGCACCGCGCCGCTCTCGTCCATGGGGGTGGCGGGAACGCAGGAGGGCAGCATGAAGCGCACGTCCACGGGCAGCCCCTCGGTGGCCTGGAGCATGTACTCAATGCCGTCGGCCCCCATGACGTTGGCGATCTCATGGGGATCGGTGACGACGGTGGTGGTGCCGTGGGGCAGCACGGCCTTGACGAACTCACGGGGGGAGACCATGGCGCTCTCCAAATGGATGTGGGCGTCGATGAAGCCGGGGAGGACGATCTTTCCGGTCATGTCGTACTCCTGATGGCCGCTGTACTCCCCCATGCCCACGATGAGCCCCTCCGCCACGGCGATGTCTCCATGGCAGAGCTCACTGGAGAAGACGTTGACGTAGGTGGTGTTTTTCAGTACCAGGTCCGCTTTTTCCCGTCCGGCGGCCACCTCCACGATCCGCAGCTTTTTGCTCAGCTTGCGGTTGATCCGGCCGGTATAGCTCTCAGCTCCCATAGAGATCCTCCTTTTCCGCATGTGTGATCGGGTAAAAAGAAACAGGCCGCAGTTGGTTTTGCCGCCTTTTGGGTATTGTACCATAACGCGGGGCGCTTGTCTACAAAAATTTAGGTAAGATGCCGGGCGCTTGTTTATACGAATGCCCGCTAAAAGAATAACATCCTTTTAGCGGGCACTTTTTGCGCCGTCCGCGCAAGCCGGGACCCCGTCACTCCTTTTCCTCGACATACTCCAGGATATCCCCGGGCTGACAGCCCAGGACCTTGCAGATCGCGTCCAGTGTGCTGAACCGGACGGCCTTGACCTTTCCCGTTTTCAGATACGAGAGGTTCACGTTGGATATCCCGACCTGAGCCGCCAGCTCATTGAGCCGCATTTTCCGGTCCGCCAGTACCCGGTCAAGCCGAATGATAATCATAGCGTATGATCCACCTCATCCTGTAAATGCACCCCGTAATGGATGATGTACGCCGCCACGAGGAAGGCGATGCTGGGGAAGAGCTGTTCGAACAGGTTTCCCCCCGTGCCGATGGACAGCCCGCCATCCGAAATGCGGCTGACGATCCCGCAGACCGCCAGCTTGATGAACGGCACGAAAACGGCCGCAAAAAACTGGATCAGTCCGTAATACAACAGGAATGAGGCGTTCTGCTCAATAAATATCCGTCCGTTCTGCACGTTGGAAAACACCCGGCTCAGCAGCCAGAAGGCCAGGACCATCGGGATCGTATTGACGGCGTACAGGACCGACAGCCCGATCCGGACCGCCGGCTCGATCTGATCGCCGCCATCGGTCCACACGTGGATGTCGTCGCCCGTGTAAACGGTCATGCTCCGGGAATGTCTGCCGTGATCTTCCTCCGCGCAGATGGCCCTCTCATAGGTCCCCGTTTTGCTGTGCAGGGTAAATGTCTGCCGTCCCATAAAGCTGAGAACCGTACACAGGACAAGGAAGCCGATCACAAAATAGCAGGCCCCCTTCATGACCCCGGCGGCGGAGCGCGCGAACCGTTCGTCTGTAAGCCTTTTCAGCAGCCTCATTGTTATCACCTCAGCTATATGATAACATGCCGTTTTAAGCTTGTCAATAACTATTTAATGTAAATCATTAAATAGTTATCGTTATATCGCCGCCGCATCCGCAAAAAGCGCCACCACATCCGCCACCGCGCCCTCAAGACAGTGACAGACCGTCGTGACCCCAGGGGCGTTACGGACGGCCTCGATGGCGTTGGCGGGAGCGAAGGCCCGGTCCGCCGCCTGAAGCATGGGCAGATCGTTGGCGTGGTCCCCGATGCAGAGCAGGGTCCCGCAGCCGGTAATGGCCTTCAGCTCCCGGGCCATGGCGCCCTTGTCCGCCCCTTTGGCGGTGAGCTCCATGAGATGATCGCTGGAGTAGATCATCTCATACCGCTCCCCCCAGCCCTGCCTCTCCATGAAGTCCCGCAGCCGCACCAGCCGGGGCATCTCCGCGATGAACAGGGCCTTGGCCAGCGGTCCGGGGACGGTCTCCTCATTCAGCGCGGCGATCTCCTGAAACCCCAGCCCCGTGAGCTTGGCGTGGCGGACATTCTGCTGGGTGGGGTGCAGGGCGCGGATACCCCCATCCGCCAGATATACCTCCATGGAAGTTCCCGGAAAGGCCGCCTCCACCGCCGCAAGGTCCTCCGCCGCGCCCTCCGGCAGGAGGCGGCGCAAAACGTACCGCTCCTCCGCCAGGTCGTACAGCCCGCCGCCGTTGTCCACGATCACCGGGGCGTTGATGTGCAGTCCCGCCGCCGGCTTCCGGAAAGCGCCCAGAGAACGGCCCGTGGCAATGGCGAACCGTCCGCCCCCGGCGATCCAGCGGTCTACCGCCTCCAGATTCCGGGCGGGGAGGGGCGGTAACGCCTCCATGCCGTCGGCCTCCAGGGCGGATTCCGTGTATTGAAAGGTGTTGTCAAAATCGCTGACCAGCAGCATCCCGCTGAATTTTCCCATAACAGCCTCCTGTGCCCCGCCGGAACGGCGCGGCTTTTTTCGGGGCCATTATAGTACAACCGGGCGCGGGGCGCAAGTCCCCGTGTCAGAAATCAACATCCTCCACATTGGTAGACTGCACATAGACCGTCAGGCCGGAGATGGTTTCCCCCTGGTATTCCAAATTGATGATAACGCCGTCCCGGGTGTAACAGGTATCTCCCCAGCCCCGCATCACCTCCGGGAGCGGCTTATAGCCCATGGACTTCAGAAGCTCCTCCGCACTTTTGGCGGCGTCTCCCACCCGCAGGCCAAGGATAGAGTACCGGGGAGACAGCAGGTGCATGTCTGTGACATGATAGCTGTCCTGTACATCGGGCCAGCCGCTGAGTGTGACATCGACGTCATCGTTATAGATACCCCGGCAGCCGAAGCCCTGCCATTCATCGTACCCGCCGGTGTCCCCCAGCTCCGTCTCCGGCTGGATCAGAGCGAAAGGCAGCTCACTTTCCCGGTTCAGCTCATCCAGCGCCCGTTCCCAACGCTCCGCCTCGGACAGGCCGCAGGCGCACAGGAGCAGCAGGGCCAGGGCAGCGGCGAAAAGGCGGTATTTCTTCATAACGGTTTCCTCCTCCGGCAAATTTTGGCAGCGGTTATATCCATATAGACGGAAGCAGTGATCGGATGTGCCAGTCTTTTTTGAAAACAGCACAAATTTTTCTTGCAAATTGCCGGAATGATTGGTATACTATGAACAAGGGAAAAGCAGACGTCTCATATAATTTCGCGGTTATGGCGCGAAAGTTTCTACCGGGCCGCCTTCGGCCCTGCTATGAGTGTTCCAGATCCGCCCGCAAGGGGGGATTCGGGGCGCTTTTTTCTTTGCCACGGCAGAAGGGCCGGGCTCTGCCCGGACCCGGCAGGGCGCCGCCCTGCACCCGCCGCCTTTGAAAAGGCGGGCGAAACCTTTATGTGCCCTCACTGACAGAAAGGAGCCGCGCTATGACTACCATTTTACACGGCAACATCATCCACGCCCCCTCCTTCGGCGCGCTGGAGACCATCCCCAACGGCTACCTCATCCTGGAGGACGGCGTCCTCCAGACGGTAAGCCCCGTCCTGCCGGAGCAGTACGCCGCCTGCCCGGTGACGGACTACGGCGGCGCCCTCATCATGCCCTCCTTCGCAGACCTGCATCTCCACGCCCCCCAGTACCCCATGCTGGGCATGGGCATGGACCTGCCCCTGCTGGACTGGCTGGATACCTACACCTTCCGCACGGAGGCCCGGTTCGAGGACCTGGACTATGCCCGCCGGGTATACCGCCGGCTGGCCCGGGACCTCATCACCTCCGGCACCACCCGGGTATCCGCCTTCGCCTCCCGGCACACCGATGCCACGCTCATCCTCATGGAGGAGCTGGAGAAAGCCGGGGTCACGGGGTACGTGGGCAAGGTGAACATGGACCGCAACGCCGGCCCCTCCCAGGAGGAGACGGCGGAGTCCCTCTCCGAGACCCTCCGGTGGCTGGAAAACTGCCGTTTCGCCAACGTCAAGCCCATCCTGACCCCCCGGTTCACCCCCGCCTGCACCGACGGTCTCATGGAGGCCCTTGGGAAGCTGGCGGCGGAGCGGGACCTGCCGGTCCAGTCCCATCTCTCAGAGAACACCGGCGAGATCGCCTGGGTGAAGGAACTCCACCCCGATTGTCCCCAGTACTGGGAGAGCTACTACAAGTACGGCCTCTGGAAGGACCGCACCCTCATGGCCCACTGCGTCCACAGCGACCGGCGGGAGCAGGAGGCCATGGCCTCCTCCGGCGTCTGGGCAGTCCACTGCGCGGCGTCCAACGTGAACCTGTGCAGCGGCACGGCCCCCGTCCGGGAGCTGGTGGAGCGGGGCGTCCGGGTAGCCCTGGGCAGCGACATCGCCGGAGGGGACCAGCTGGCCATGAACAAGGTGGCCGTCATGTCCATCCGTGCCTCCAAGATCAAGCAGATCGAGACCGGCAAGCCCTTCCTCACGGTGCCCGAGGCCTACTACCTGGCCTCCACGGCGGGGCATCTCTATTTTGACGGCGGCGCGGGCTTCCAGCCGGGGCACAAGCTCCACGCCGTCGTAGTGGACGATGCCGGCTTCCCCGAGCCCACCCGCCCCCTGACCCTGCCCGAGCGGTTTGAGCGGAGCATCTACTTAATGGAGAAGCAGCATATCAAGGCCGTCTACAGCGAAGGCGTCAACCGCGCCTGACCGGTCAAAAAAGCAGTGTCCCCGTGCGCGCACGGGGACACCGCTTTTGCTTACAGGATCGTCTCCATCCCGATCTTCTGCACCTGGAGGCCGCATTTTTCATAAAACCCCATAGCTTCCGGGTTGCAGGACCAGACGTTCAAGGTCACGTTGTAGCACCCCAGGGACCGCGCAAGGTCCAGCACCGCCCGGTAGAGGGCTCCGCCCACATGCTTCCCCCGGCAGGCCTCGTCCACGCACAGGTCGTCCAGGTACAGGCTGGTGAAGTCCTCCATGGCGGTCTCGCCCCGGTGAGGCTGGACCACGCAGAAGGCATAGCCCTGGACGGTCCCGGCCTCGTCCTCCGCCACCAGGATGGGGCGGGAGGGGTCCGCCAAAAGGGCGGCCAGCTCCTCGTCCGTATATTTCCGTCCACCCGCCCGGAAGAGGTCCGGACGGCCCCGGTGGTGGACCCGGCAGACCTGGAGCAGCAGGTCCCCCAGGCGGGGGATGTCCCTCGTTTCCGCTTTGCGAATATTCATAGTATCTCCTCCTTCCCGGGGATCAGGTCCCCGATCAGCTCCATCACCGCCGCGCCTCCCAGCAGCAATCCCGCCACCGGCGGCACCCAGGGGACGCTCCCCGGCACGCTCCGCCGTCCCGGCGGCGGGTCCTCCAGGGGGGCGCAGTATGCGGGCTCCTCGGGGCTGTAGACCACCTTCAGGTGCTTGATCCCCCGGCGGCCCAGCTCCCGGCGCATCACCCGGGCCAGGGGACAGCCCCGCGTTTTGCTCAGGTCCGTCACCTCCAGCAGAGAGGGGTCCAGCTTGTTCCCCGTGCCCAGGGCGGAGAGGATGGGGACGCCCCGCTCCAGGGCCTGGCAGATCAGGTCCACCTTGCAGGCCACCAGGTCGATGCAGTCCACGATCAGGTCGTAGGGGCCGAAGAACCGGTCCGCCTCCCCCCGGTCGTACTTGCCCGCCACGGGGTGGGTCACGCAGGCAGGATTGATGTCCGCCGCCCGCCGGGCCATGACCTCCGCCTTGGCCCGGCCCACGGTGGAGTCCAGGGCCCCCAGCTGGCGGTTGATGTTGCTCTCGCCGTATGCATCCTGGTCGATGAGGGTCAGCTCCCCCACCCCGGCCCGGGCCAGGCACTCCGCCGTCCAGCTGCCCACGCCTCCCAGGCCCACCACGCACACGTGGGACCGGGCCAGCTTCTCCAGGGCGGCGGGGCCCAAAAGCATCTCGTTTCGTAAAAATCGTTCCGTCATTGATGTATCTTCCTTTACAGAAAGAACGGACCCGGAGCAGTTTTCCGGGTCCGTTCTGATCTTCGATATGACTTACCCGACCAGCTTCATGCCGCCGCTGTTGCTCTCGGCGGTGACGCTGTTGGTGAGCTCGTTCTGCCACTCGGTCTGCGCGGCGCTGCGCAGGGCGTTCTCGCAGGCGTACTGCCAATACTGGGTGTCGCCGTAGCCCACGAAGTACATCGCGTGGGCGCCGGAGTAATTGCTGCCGGAGTAGTAGACCACGCCGGTATCCCCGGGCTTGCGGCCCTCCTCATAGCACCAATCCTGGAAGGGAGCCACCATGCGGCCCTGGGGCACGTCCTCGTAGAGGCCGCCGTTGGTGTTGCTGCCGCCGTCCTGGGAGTACTCCTCCGCCAGCTTGGCGAAGCCCTCCTCGGTGCCGTCCCAGCCGTCCAGGATCTCCTGAGCCTTGGCGGTGAGCTGCTCCTCGGTGGCGGTCTCCCCCTCGGGGAGGTCCAGATTCTCCGCGGTCACCAGGATGTGGCGGACGCTGTACTCCAGGGCTTCCCGGCGCTCGCGGCCGTTGAACACGGCCACATAGCAGCGGCTGCCGCTCTCATCCACCAGGACCTCGGCGTCTCCGGCCTTCCGCCCCTCGTCGAAGAGCCAGTCGCCCAGCACGCCGGAGCTGTAGCCCGTCTCCTCGTTGGCGGTGTAGACGGCTTTCTCGTCGTAGTCCTCGGGCAGGGCGCGGCTGGTCTTATAGACATCCAGGATATCCTCCGCCATCTCCTTGGCCTCGTCCATGGCGGCAGCCTTCTCCTCGTCGGTGGCCTCGATGGTGTTGCCCTCGTCGTCGGTCTTGGCCTCCGGCTTGCCGGAGATGGTGATATAGGCGGCGTCCACCACATCGTAGGAGTTCTTGTTCTCCTCGTAGTACTTCTGGATCTCCTCGTCGCTGTAGACGAAGTTCTCATCGCTGTACTGGGTGGCGTACTTGCTGGCCAGGATCTGATCCTCCAGGCAGGACTCAAAAACGCCGGAGGTCATGGTGGCGCCGTAGAGGGCCTTCAGGTAGGCGCCGTAGCCGTAGCCCGCGGCGGCGGCGGCGGACTTCATGCCGTCCACGTTGGCCTTCACGGTCTCCTTGTCCTCGGCTTCCAGGGTGAGGCCCGCCTCCTTGGCCGCCGTCTTGGCGGCGTGGATGAACTTCATGGAGTTGATGGCTTCGCTCTTGAAGTAGTCATTCCATGTCTGGTCGTCGTCATAGGACTGGGTCTTCAGGCTCTGAAGATACTCCTGGCCAAACATGGAGGCGTAGTTGTTGCAGATCTGCTGGTAGTAGTACGCCACCTGGGGCACGGTGTACTTCTCGCCCCCGATGACGGCGGCGGTCTGGTTGCGCTGGATGATGCCGGAGTTATAGACCACCAGGGCCACGGCCACCACCACGAAGACGGCGGCTACGGTGCCGTAGAGGATGTTGGACTTGCGCTCGGCGGCGCGCTGCTCGGCGGCCCGGGCCGCCCTGGGGTCTACCGCGCCGCTGGCGGAAATTTCCTGACGCTTTTTCTTTTCTCTGGATGCGCTCATTTGTTGTTCATTCCTTCCAAACTTTTCTGCCGCCGGAAAAAACAAGCCTGGCGGCGATCATCTTTTTTGATTACCCCTCAGGGCTCAACAAACAATAGTATACTCGAACCTGTCCCGTTTCGCAAGTAAAAGTTCTGTGAATACGCAGATTTTTTCTTCCAGGGACGGGCCGAAGGCTATCCGGCCCAGGCCAGGGCCATCCCGGAGGCCTCCGGAACCCCTTCCGGGTCCCAGAAATGGTCGTTCTGCCGCAGGAAATTGCTGGTCACGTTGAAATACATGTGGGCCATGTACGGCGGGACCTCGAAGGAGGCCACCGGGTCGTCCCAGGTCACGTCCACGGCGTACCAGTCCTCCCCCAGCTGCACCAGGTTCCAGGCGTGTTCGTCCGCGCCGCCGTGGGAGGTCCCGTTCACCGTGAGGCAGGGGATGCCGCACAGCTCCATGAGCAGCTGGAAGGTGGAGGCGTAGCCCGTACAGATGCCCTTCCGCCCCGTGAGGAAGCCGTAGGGATCGTCGTTGTGGGGCATGGGCTCCCCGACGGGGCCGCTGCTGAGCTCACCGGGGTCGTACTCCGCCCAATCCAGCATCCAGTCGTGGAGGGCCAGCTCCCGCTGGTAGAGGGACAGGTCCGGGTCAGTAAGGGCGGGGATCTGTTCCAATACGGCCAGGATGTCCAGGTCCTCCTGGTACAGCCCCGTCCGGTCGCCGGAGGTCCAGGCGGTCACGATGCGGGCCTGGTCATAGGTCCAGGGCTCCGCCGGAGGCGCCGGGTCGGGCTCAGGGGCGGGGTGCGTCTCGGGATCGGGACCCGGTTCAGGAACAGGGTCCGGTTCGGGTTCAGGCACCGGGTCGAGCGCAGGAACGGGGTCCGGTTCCACGTCCGGCACAGGCTCCGGCGCGGGGACCGGAACCTCCGGTTCCGGAACGGGGTCCGGCTCTCCGGAGACGGGAACGGCGGGAGGCTCCTCCGGCGGAGGAAGCAGGAAGCATCCGGCCATCGCGTCGCGGGCCGCGTCCTGGTCCGGGACGATGAACAGCATGGCATACTGTCCCCTCTCCGCCACGGCGGCTCCCTCCGCGATATCGTACTGCTCCGGCGCGTAGCCCGCGAAGGCCCCGGCCCGGGCGTCCGCGTAGTCTGCCAGGGTCTTGAGGGCGTCCTCCACGTCTTCCTCCTCCGCCATGCGGAGGACCACGACTTCCTGGGCGTTGACGCCCCCCGCGTAGAGCACCGCCCCCTCCGCCACATCCGCCGGATCGACGCCCAGCGGATCACGCAGATAGGGCTCAAAGTCCTCGTCGCCGGAGGCCAGGGGATATCCCTCCAGCGCGGGCTGGGAATCCCAGACGGCCCGGGCCATCTGGGCAGGGGACCAATCGGTCTGGGCCGGTTCCTCCTTCTGGCCGCCGCAGGCGGTGGAAAGGCACAGAAGCGCCGCAATGTAAAACAGGAGGGTCGTCCTCAGATGGTTCACGGGGCGTCCTCCTCGATGCTGTTGGGGGTCATATCCCGGAGCTCCGCCTGCTTGGCTTTGTTCCAGGAGGAGGGCTCGCTGATACAATAGCCTCCCATTTTCCGCAGTTCCCGGCAGCGGTGGAGGGTGTAGTGGAGGTCCACATGGTCCTCGTGGACCTCTATGTAGAGCTTATCGATGGCGCTGGCGGGACAGCGGCGCGTCACATGGCGGATATAGACGTCCTGCTCCTGCTCCGACAGGGGGCCGTTGATGACGATGATCTGCATCTGGAGGGCTCCTTTCCGTTTTTCTATCCGGGAGTATTATATCGGATATTTGCGGGAAATGCAAGAGGGCGGCGCGATGCCACATAACATCAGCAGCGACCGTTTTGCCCTCAGCGTTCAGAGAGGCAAGCATTTCCTAAAATACTGGCATTCCGTTCGTTTTCCCGTGGACAACTTCCTGAGCCAGGACTACGCTGTTGTCCGTCATATTGCATTGAAAATTTGTAAGTATCTTTTTAATTTTATCACCCCGTTTCATTATAATACATTTTTATGAGACAGGCGTGTCACACAAAAACCAATTTGACTTTTCATAGTGTGGCAGCTATACTGAAACCACCCGCCACTATGCGCTGATTTCACTACAGCCAGATAAAGGAGAGACCGCTATGAGTAAGAAGAACTCCAATCCATGCCCCGCCCGCACAGAACCCTCCCTTGAACAATGGGAAGCTCTGTATGAGGTCGCTGTCAATTTGAAGAAGCTTGCTCCATGGCAGGCGCTGGCCGATACGGACATTCTGGTCCTACAGCTCCCCGGCCAAAGCGAGCCTGTATACTGCTCCATCATGGGGCGGGGGGACATGAGTTATGGCATCGCGGTCTATCCGGGAAACGAGTCTCTCGTTCGGCTCTACCGGATCATTGACCAGGATGCATACAGTCAGGAACTGCTCATGCTGGAGCAAAACTGTCTAGTCTGCAACTTTGGCGACCGGGAAGAGATCGAAGCCGGAGATCGCGCTGTGATGAAGCAGCTGGGCCTGCGGTTTCGCGGTCAGGGTCAATGGATCTATTTCCGCGCCATGAAACCTGGGCAGTTCCCCTGGTTCCTGGACGCGGAGCAGGCGGAGCTGCTGACGGCGGCGCTGCAAAATCTGGCGATGCTCTGCCTGTGCTATATGGAGGGCAAGCTAAAAGTGGATTTCGATGCCGGTGAGACGCTGAAGCGTTGGTATGATCCGGAAAAGGAAACATGGATGAACGCCGTGATCCCTATGCCCATGCCAAAGATGCAGAGGACACTTGATCTGCAGGACGACCTCCTGCTGGCTCACCTGAAACAGAGCAAAAAGACTCCGGTCAGACTGGAGGCGGATTCCTTTTACCTTCCCCTGCCGGTACAGGAGGATAAGCTGGCCCCACCGGTTGGCGTACATATGGCGCTGCTGGTGGACAAGGATTCCGGCCTCGTGCTGGATCAGCAATTTGCCGGACCGGATGATCCGGATCATGTGGCTGCTCCTTCCATGCTGGTCAATTACATGGTAGAGCATGGACGTCCCGCCGCCGTCTATGTCCGAAGCAGTTGGATAGGTTCCCTGCTTCGGAATACCTGCAAAGCAGTGGGCGTGCGGCTGGTCGAGAATGAAGGCATCCCGGTGCTTGACAGCCTCTTGGATCATATGATGGGTCCTATGATGGGACTTTCAATGGAGGATGATCTCAGCGATTTTGAATGACGCCGCCGACCGGCTTTTGACACCAAATCGAACGCCGCATAGGGCTTCACCTCCAATTCCGCAATATTCCCGCGCAGCTATGTACCCCGCCCCATTCTCCTCTCCAGCCCCATCATCCCTCTGCAGAACCGCTCCCATGGTTCCAATATCGTCAATGACGGGTCGCCCTCGCGGATACGCATGGTGCGGCGGATCTCCTTGGGAATAACGACGCGCCCCAGGTCGTCGATGCGGCGCACGATTCCGGTTGCTTTCATTCTCGATTCCTCCCGTATCTGCCGCGCCAGGGCGCGGCAAGTATATTGTATCGCTTTGGAAAACATGGATAGTATCCGCAGAACCTGGGAAGGTATGCAGATTTTTGGCTGGATTTGTTTCCCTGCCGGAAGAAGGAGGAACCTGCAAAAAAAGACGGCCGCCGGCATACGGCGTCTCCCTGTTTTTCCCGCCGTACCAGCAAAATGGTACAAATACCGCTATAACGGAATGGCCTTTTCGTGTCGAATCCTGTAAAATATTGTCAGGAGGCGATCAAAATGGATCTACGCGCAAATATGGCAACGTTCTTCCAGAAGTTCGCGGCGAAGCAGGGCCTGTCCATCGCCAAGCTGCAGATCATCGTGGACGTGTCCCGCAATACGTTCTACGCCTATGTCAGAGGCAAGGGCAACCCCACGCTGTCCTCCATCGAGTGCATCGCGTCATGCCTGGGCGTCGATCCGATCGCCATTCTGCTGGGCATATACGACCCCGGAAGCAGCGAGGTCTCCGTGCTGCTCCTGAACACGATCCGGTGCGTCTCGGAGCTGACGCCGGAGGACCGGGCGCAATTTATCAAACTGTTCATCCGGGAGATGGTGCGGCTGTGGGACACGGAATGAGCGCCCAGGCGGCACTGGGCTACCGGCGGCCCATGGCGGTCCTGGAACTGGCCCGGCACGGCTCCGGAGGGCTTTTCCCGCTGTGTCCCCGATGCGGCAGCGCCATGGAGCGGGAGTACCAGGGCTATTGCGACCGCTGCGGCCAGCGCCTGAACTGGCGCGGGCTCCCCAAAGCGCGGGTCATCGACTGAGGGCAGCGCCGGGGCCTCTCCGTTCCCGGCTTTATAACCGGAGGGCTAAAAAGGAAGACACGCTGGAGCGTGTCTTCCTTTTTAGCAGCAACTCCGGTCCCTGAAGGAACAGCAGCAGCTCCCGTCACGACAGTTTCTGCTTCAATTCATACAGCAGGCCCATGGCCTCGATGGGCGTCATGGCGTCGGGCTGGGCCCGGCGCAGCCGGTCGATGACCTCCGCCTCGGAGATAGCCTCCATGGACACCTGCTCCTCCCTGGGCGCGGCCAGCAGGGGCGGGGTCTTCCCCGACTGGCTCTCCAGCTCCTTGAGGATGGTCCGTGCATTTTTCACCACCGACTCCGGCAGTCCCGCCAGCTTGGCCACCTCGATGCCGTAGCTCCGGTCCGCCCCGCCGGGGAGGATGCGCCGCAGGAACACCAGGTCGTCCCCCCGGCTCTTGATGGCGATGTTGTAGTTCTTCACCCCCGGCAGGGTGTTCTCCAGCTCCGTGAGCTCATGGTAGTGGGTGGCAAAGAGTGTCTTCGCCCCCAGCTTTTTCCGGTCCGCGCAGTGCTCCAGCACCGCCTGGGCGATGCTCATGCCGTCAAAGGTGCTGGTGCCCCGCCCGATCTCGTCCAGAATAAGGAGGCTCCTGCCGGTGGCGTGCTTCAGGATGTCCGCCACCTCAGTCATTTCCACCATGAAGGTGGACTGCCCCGCGCTGAGATCGTCGCTGGCCCCGATGCGGGTAAAGATCCGGTCCACCACCCCGATCCGGGCCGCCCGGGCGGGCACGAAGGACCCCACCTGGGCCATCAGCGTGATGAGGGCCACCTGCCGCATGTAGGTGGATTTTCCCGCCATGTTGGGCCCGGTGATGATGGCGATCCGGTCCTCCTTCTCCCCCATATACGTATCGTTGGGCACGAACAGGGAGGTTTTCAGCACCCGCTCCACCACGGGATGCCGTCCGTCGTGGATCTCGATGACGCCGCTCTCGTCCATCACGGGGCGGCAGTACCCGTTCTTCGCCGCCACGGCGGCCAGGGAGGCGAAGGCGTCCAGCTGGGCGACGGCCGCCGCCGTGGCCTGTATGCGCCCCATCTGCGCCCCCACCTGCTCCCGCAGCCTGGTGAACAGCTCGTACTCCAGCGCCGTCAGCCGGTCGCTGGCCGTCAGCACCGTATGCTCCAGATCCTTCAGCTCCTGGGTGATGAACCGCTCGCAGTTGGCCAGGGTCTGCTTGCGGATATACGTCTCCGGCACCAGATCGTAGTAGCTTTTGCTGACCTCGATATAGTACCCGAATACTTTATTATAGCCCACCTTCAGGCTCTTGATGCCGGTCTTCTCCTTCTCCCGGGCCTCCACGCCGGCGATAACGCCCTTGCCGCCGCTGAGGATGTCCCGGAGCCGGTCCACCTCCTGATCGTATCCGTCCCGGATGACGCCCCCCTCCCGTACGGAGAAGGGCGGCTCGTCCACCACGGCCCGGCACAGCAGGGCGTACACATCCTCCAGCACGTCCAGCTCCCGGCCCAGCTCTCCCAGCCGTCCTCCGGAGAAGGGGGTCAGTCTCTCCCGCAGCTCCGGCAGCTTCTCCAGCGCCGCGCGCAGGCTGGCCATGTCCCGTCCTCCGGCGCTGCCGTAGACGATGCGCCCGATGAGCCGCTCCATGTCCCCGATGCCCTGCAGGGCGAAGATCAGCTCCTCCCGCCCGATGGCGTCCTTCACCAGAGCCTCCACGGCCCCCAGCCGCCGGTTGACGGCGGCAACGTTCAGCAGGGGGCGCTCCAGCCAGCTCCGCAGCAGCCGCCCCCCCATGGCGGTCTTCGTCTTATCCAGCACCCACAGCAGGCTCCCCCGCTTCTCCTTGCCCCGGAGGGTGGCGGTAAGCTCCAGATTCCGCCGGGTGTTCAGGTCCAGCTCCATGAACCGGCCCTGCTCGTAGTATTCCAGATCGCTCAAGTGGCTCAGGTCTGTCTTCTGGGTCTCGTACAGGTAGCCCAAAAGCCCCCCCAGCGCCAGCAGGGCGGCGGGATTTCCCTGGGGCAGGGCCCCGGCGGCCTCCCGACCGTACTGCTTTTCCACCAGGCGGCGGCACGCCTCGGGCTGGAAGCGGGCCGCGCCGCCCCGCTCCACCCGGCAGTTGAATTTTTCCTTCAAAAGGGCGGCAAGCTCCCCCTGCGCACAGGCTCCCTCATTCAGAAGGGCCTCGGCGGGGGAGAAGCGGCCCAGCTCGTTCATCACGTGGTTGACCCGCTCCGGCCCCGTAAAGGCGGTGGCGTGGGTCTTCCCGGTGGTGATGTCGCAGAAGCACAGTCCGGCGTTGGTTTCGTCGATGTAGACGCCGCAGATGTAGTTGGCCTGATTCCCCTCCAGCATGGCCGCGTCCACGGTGCCGGGGGTGACCACCCGGATGATGTCCCGCTTCACGATGCCTTTGGCGGCGGCGGGGTCCTCCATCTGCTCGCAGATGGCGACCTTGTAGCCCTTGGAGATCAGCCTGGCGATATATCCGTCGCAGGAGTGGTAGGGGACGCCGCACATGGGGGTGCGCTCATCCTCGGGCTTCGCCCGGTCCCGGGAGGTCAAGGTCAGGTCCAGCTCCTGACTGGCCACGATGGCGTCCTCGTTGAACATCTCATAGAAGTCGCCCAGACGGAAGAAGAGGATGGCGTCCTTGTTCTCCTCTTTTATCTTCAGGTATTGCTGCATCATGGGGGTAGTGTCTGCAGGCATCGTTCGTCATCCTCTCTCTTCTTGCCGGCAGCGCGGGGCTGGTTCGGTTGATTTTCCGTCTTGCTCCACCCTTGACAAACCCGCCGGCCTGCTTTATAATAATAACGAAAGGGCAACTGCTGATCAGCGGTTTAGCTCTAAAAGATGTAGATTTCTATGCAATAGAAACCGTCACTTGGCAGAGTGGCGGTTTCTGCGTCTCTTGATCATGATAGTGACTGTAAAGTCTCCCACATGAAATGTAATACGCATGAGCTCCACCTCCTTCCGGAGGATGTAGCCAAACCGCCGACCGTATGATTGCAGCGCCCTTCCGGCCTCCCTTTTGGGGAGGCTCTTTCATTATACCGAATACACCGCTTTTTGTCAATTCCTGCCGCGAATTTGTCTGCCACGGTATCTGAACGAGTAAACATTCTGTTAATAAACTATGAATAAGTCTGTATTTGCACTATCAGGAATAAATAAAAATTTGCTCAACAATTTGATTTTATGCAAGCTGGAATGAAAACTGACATTTGGGATATGTCTTTCTGCTACCAAAAATCGAATTTGTTCATAATTTGTTCACTCGTTCAATTACCCTGATTTGTCTGCATACCCGCCTTGACAAATCCGCTGTACTACTTTATAATAAATAACAGAAGGGCAACTGCTGATCAGCGGTTTGGCCCGGCTTTATGGATTAGGCTTCTAATAGAAACCGTCACTTTGCCGAGTGGCGGTTTCTGCGTTTCTTGATCATGATAGTGACTGTAAAGTCCTCCACATGAAATGTAATACGCATGAGCTTCACCTCCTTCCGGAGGATGTAGCCAAACCGCCGACCGTATGATTGCAGCGCCCTTCCGGCCTCCCGTTCGGGAGGCGCTTTTATTATATCGAACGCGGCGAATTTTGTCAATTCCGGGTTTTCCGGTTCCTCTCCCGGCAAGCCAGCTCGTCCAGGCTCAAATCATAAAAATCCGCCAGAGCGATCAGGGTGGACAGTACCGGCTCTCTCTGTCCCCGCTCATAATATTGATATGTCCGCAGAGCAATCCCCGCTTTGTCAGCCGCTTCTTGTTGGGAAAGCCCATGAGACAATCGCAATTTCAATAGATGTTCTGGAAATGACATATGCACTCTTTTCTTCTTGACAAGCACGAATGTGCATGATACAATACAAGCAAGCACAGACGTGCTTATCCGTTAAGGGGGGCCAAAGATGGAAATCATCAGTCAATTTTTTCACTATCTATATGACGCCGAATACGCCGCGCTAGAGGCCGACGAGGAATACCAGGCCGCCAAAACGGCCCGCATCAAAGCGGAAAAGGAACTGGTATTCGCCATGACGCGCAAACAGCGCCGCATGTTTCATGAATACATGGCAAAAGTCCGGCAGATGGACAGCCTCGAACTCCGCCGCCTGTTCTCCCGCAGTGTACTCCTCATGGAAGTCAAAGAAAATGTTTCACGTGAAACATCCGTTTCTCTATAGCGTCTCCCCGAACAGCGCCCAGGTGTTGCTCCCGGTGATCCGGACATCGATATACCGCCCGATCAAAGAGCCGTCCCCCTGGAGGTGGACCAGCCGCCCTCCCGCCGTCCGGCTGGAGAGGGGCCACGCCGAATCGCCGCTCTCGCCGTCCACCAAAACCCGCAGGGTCCTTCCCACGTAGGCCCGGTGGAGCTCTCCGGATATCCGGTTCTGGGCGTCCAGAAGGCGGTCGAACCAGACCTGCTTTTCCCCTCGGGAGACGGGGTCCGGCATCTTCGCCGCCGGGGTGCCGGGCCGGGGGGAGTAGATGAAAGTGAAGAGGGCGTCATAGCGCACCTCCTCAATGAGGGAGACGGTCTCCATGGCCTCCGCCTCGGTCTCCCCGGGGAAGCCAATAATGATGTCGCTGGTAAGGACCACTTCCGGCATGGCCTCCCGGGCCATGCGGACCTTTTCCAGATACTGCTCCCGGGTGTAGCCCCGGTTCATAGCCTTCAGCACCCTGCTGCTGCCGGACTGGACCGGCAGATGGAGCTGCTTGGCCACGTGGGAACATTCCGCCATGGTCTCAAAGAGCTTCCGTCCCGCGTCCTTGGGATGGCTGGTCATGAACCGGACCAGATAGTCCCCGGGGATCTTATCGATCTCCCGGAGCAGGTCCGCGAAATCCATGGGCTCGTCCAGATCCTTGCCATAGGAGTTCACATTCTGTCCCAGAAGGGTAATCTCCCTGTACCCCGCCTCCGCCAGGGAACGGACCTCGGCCAGCACGTCGGAGGGCTCCCGGCTCCGCTCCCGGCCCCGGACGTAGGGCACGATGCAGTAGGAGCAGAAGTTGTTGCACCCGTACATGACGGATACCCAGGCCTTCACGCCGCTCTCCCGGACCACCGGCAGTCCCTCGGCGATGGCCCCGTGTTCGTCGGCGATGGAAAAGGTCCGCTTGTGGTCTGTATACACGCCGTAGAGCAGCTCCGGGAATTTCCACAGGGCCTGGGGCCCGAAGACCATATCTACGTGGCGGTAGGAGTTTTTGATCTTAGCCGCCACCACCTCCTGCTGGGCCATGCAGCCGCACAGACAGATGATAAGGTCCGGATTTTTCTCCTTGGCGTGGACCAGCTGGCCCACTACGCCGAAGACCTTTTTCTCCGCGTTCTCCCGGATGGCGCAGGTGTTGATGACGATGATCCCGGCCTCAAAGGGGTCCTGGGTGAAGCCGCAGCCCATATCCTGAAGCATCCCCATGAGGCGCTGGCTGTCGGCCACGTTCTGCTGGCACCCGTAGGTCTGCGTATAGGCGAGAGGGAGACCCCCGGGACGCCCCTCGTTCAGCTTTCTGATCTCCGCACAGAACTGCTTTTGGCGCTCGATCTCCTCCGCGGCGATCCGATTGGCCGTTCCTATAGCGTCACTCATTGTCCCTGCTCCCTTCACGGAAAATATCATCCGCGTCCCCCGCGGCGTACTCTCTCCCTGTGTTGACGCGGCTTATTATATCATTTAGATCAACAAACGTCAATTTTGTTTTTGCCTCTTCGTCTTAATTAACTGCATCAGCGTTTTTTCCGTCCCTAGCCGCTATATAGGCTCTTGAGCAAAAATAATGCGGGGCGTCCCAGAGGATGCATCCCAGCGTGAACCTCCCCTTGCGCCGTTGGGAATCTGTGGTATAATGGACAGAGAATACGATCCGGGAGGACCATATCATGCCGGAAAATCTCAACCCGCAACTGCAAATCGCCGTCTGCGATGATGAGCCCATGGACCGCCAGCAGGCGGAGACGCTGACAACCGACATCATGACAGCGGAGGGGCTTGCCTGCTCCCTCTCCGGCTATGAGAGCGCCACGGCCCTGCTCACCGCCATCCAGGGCGGCGCACAATTCCACATTCTCCTGCTGGACGTGATGATGGAGGGCCTGGACGGGATGGAGCTTGCCGCCGCCCTGCGGAAGCTGGGGGACAGCACCGCCATCATCTTCATTTCATCCAACCGGGAGATGGCTATGCGGGGCTACGAAGTCTCCGCCGCCCGGTATCTGGCAAAGCCCCTCCGGGAAGATCAGCTCCGGGAGGCCCTGGTGTACTGCTACAAAACCTTCTGCGAGAAAAAAGAAATCCTGTTGCCAACCACCAAGGGCCAGCGCAGGATTCCTCTTGCCAATATTCTATACGCGGAGGCGATGGAACGGATGACGAAGCTGGTCCTGACGGACCGGCTGGAGGAAGTCACTTTGAAATTCTCCGACCTGTTGGAGCTGTTGCCGGAGCGCCAGTTCCAACCCTGCCATCGCTCCTATCTGGTGAATCTGGAGCATATCGCCTACGTCCGCAGCCGGGATTTGGAGCTGACCACCGGGGATATCCTGCCGGTCAGCCGATACCGGGCGGAGGACTTACAAAAACAGTTTGTAGCCTATTTGCGGGGCTGACGGAGGGAGAGGGGCACGGTCACTCTGTAATAATCATCCCTGTACTCCGTATCGAACAGGTTTCCATACTGCGCCACGATCTGCCGGATGATTTTCAATCCCAAACCGCGCTCCGGCGCGGTTTCTTTGTTGATCCAGTCCAGTGTGGCCCCGTTCTCGCAGGTGAACACGAAATAGTTATTTTGGATGTGCATATCCAACTTGATATACCGCCGCTTCACTCCGGCTGCGGAAGCGGCCTCCACCGCGTTGTCAAGAAGATTCATAATCAGAGAACACAACTCTGCGTCCGTCAGAGGCAGCTTGTCCGGGGCCTGGGTGCGGGCCAGCTCCACCGCGATCCCAGCGTCAGCGGCGGCGCTCAATTTGCTGTTCAAAATCACATCCAGCATTTCATTTCCGCTCTGTACCACAGGGCGGATTTTTTCATTCTCTCCAATCAGCTCGTCCAAATATGCCGCCGATTTTTCATCGGTGACGGTCTGGCGCAGGACCCGGAAATGCTTCACCATATCGTGGCGGAGCATCATCACCTGTTCATTCTGCCGCCGCATGACTTCATAGCTGTTTCGGGCCAGCTCGTCCTGCTGGGCCAGCAGACGGGCCGCCGTCCCGTCAGCTGGGAGGCCAGGAACACCAGCAGCAGCGTCAGGGACAGCTCACTGGCCAGCGATGACACGTCCACCGGCAGGGGGCCAAGATGGGCGTTGGGCAGGAACGTCAGGGCCAGCCGCCCCGCCAACCAGAAGAAGGCGGTCAGCCCGCCGCACAGCGCGTCCAGAGCCAACCGGCCCTGAAACGCCTGCCAGAGAAACAGAGCCAGCAGGAGCGTCCCGGCGGCAAAGGCAAGGGCGGCGGGCACGGCGGTCTGGAAGCTCTCCGCCACCAGCGCACTCTCGTAGGCATAGCCGCAGTACAGCGTCACGGCGCAGGGCCAGACGGTTACGGTGGGTTCCGCCAGCTCGCCGCCGGACGGGTCAGTGGATTGGGCGATGGTCAGGGTCTTGCCCTGGTAGTTCTGGGGCAGCGTCACCAGCACCGGCTCCTCCCGATACCAATCCAGCATAGGCAGACGTAAATCTCCGATACGATTATTCAGTTCCGGGCAGTCGGTATAGAGCAGCGCGCCGTCCAGAAAAACCGCCGCGGAGCTGATTGTCGCATCCAAACGCAGGGTGGGACTGTCCGCGTCCTCTGACAGTACACGGGAGAAATAGAAGGTCTGCCCCAACTCGCCCAGGCGGTCAAAGCCGCCGAACCCGTCCGGGGCCAGCTCCGTCACCGCGTCCCCCTCCTGGGTGAACACGGTCCAGCCCTTTTGATCGTAAACCCAGCCCTCCGGCACCCCCTCCCCCTCCCAGCTCATCAGGGACAGGTCGTAGGCCCGATCCTCCATCGGTTTCATGCAGTTCAGAAGCAGTCCGCCGAACACCACGCACAGTGTCAGAGTGAGAATTGCCGCCCCCAGGCGTGTCCATTTTTTCATCGTCCAGTCCTCCCGGCACGTTTCTGAACATAGCGTATCATTCAAAAAGGGGGGCTGTCAACCGTCCGAGCTTGCTATTCATGCAGGATTTTTGCCGTTCATGTAAAACCTATTGCCCAAAGCCGAAATTTTTGCTATGGTGCATACGGAATAACACGCCCGGTCAGCCGGGACAGGAAAGGATCGGCAAGGGGATACCCCCCTCTGCCGGAACAGGAGGAACAATGAACAGACAAGAACTCATCGAGCGCATGGCTGGAAAGACCGGCCTGACAAAGAAGGACTGCGGCACGGCCCTGGACGGCTTTCTGTCCATCGTCACGGAGGCCCTGCAAGCGAGAGAGGATGTCAAGCTGGTCGGCTTTGGCTCCTTCGAGGTGAAGCTTCGGGCGGCGAGGACGGCGTGCAACCCGCAGACGAAAGAACCTGTGGAGATCCCGGCCCACCCCATTCCCGTGTTCAAGGCGGGAAAGCTCCTCAAAGACAGTGTAGCCGGTTAGCAGTGGGAGATCAGCAAAGGGGGCGCGCCCCCTTTGCTCCGCAATATCCCCTCTGGCAGACGAGAATTTCTGAGCTTTGATATGGAGGTCATGACCATGAAAAAGAGATTGCTGGCTTGTCTCCTGACGGCGGCGATGCTGGTCAGTTTGTTCCCACTCTCCGCTCTTGCGGCGGAAGTGGAGCCGTACACAGGGGGCCTGTGCCATCACCACCAGGAACACAGCTATGAAGACTGCGGCTACATAGAAGCCGTGGAGGGCCGTCCCTGCGGATATGTCTGCCACATCTGCCCGGTGCAGGCCATGATCGACGCGCTTCCGGCCCCAAAGGACATCACCGCCGAGAACCGGGCCGGGGTGGAGGCCCAGCTTGAAGCCATTGGCGAGGCGTGGGCGGAGCTGTCCGAGGAGGACGCCCTGCGGCTGGACACCGCCCGCCTTGAAGCGGCGCGGGACGCGCTGGCGGCGCTGGCCGGGCTGGCCGGGAATGAGCTGCCTGCGCCGCTGGCGGTTACGGTAGACAACGTAGAGTATTGGGACGAAAATGGCAATAAAAAGGCCCAAAACGGCGTCAACGTGGTAGACAGCACCACCACATGGGCTGAAGGCTGGTATGTGGTCAACAGTAATGTGGAAATCTCTGAACGCCACCGGCAAAGACGGCAATGCTGGCATCGGCGGCAACGACGGCGTTGACGGCGGCACAATCACCATCAACGGCGGCACTGTGACGGCCACCAGCGAGGGCTACGGCGCGGGCATCGGCGGCGGTGGCAGCATCAGCGCCGGTGGCAACGGCGGCAAAATCACTATCAGCGGCGGCACGGTGACGGCCACCAGTGAGGAGCGCGGCGCGGGCATCGGCGGCGAGGGCGGCAGCATCACCATCAACGGCGGTACGGTGACGGCCACCAGCGGGGGCGACGGCGAGGGCATCGGCTGCTGGAAAGGCGGAAGCGGCACCTTCAGCACCGGACAGAACGGCAACGCCTTTATTGTGGCGTCCAGCATACAGAATCAGGACGACAAAAATCAATGGAGCGGCGTGATTTTCGTGGATGGCGTAAACGGCGAGGTCTACGGCGCCCCCACCCTTAAAACGGACGCGACCATCCCGGCGGGCAATGAGCTGGTGATCGAATCGGGCCAGACCCTGACCATCGGCAAGGGCGTGACGCTGACCAACGATGGCACCCTCACCATTGAAAGCGGCGGCACGCTGGTCAACAACGGTAAGTTGGTCAACAACAGCAGCAATCAGGGCATTACCGGCGGCGGAACCATCCAGGGGGACGGCGAACTGACCGGCAACGGGAAGATTGAGGGCGGCATAACGATCATCCAGCCCACCGTGCCCGCAATTACAGTACAGCCCGCGGACCAAAGCGTTCCCATCGGGCAAAAGGCGACTTTTACCATCGTGTTCAGCGGCACCCCCGCCCCAACCTGCCAATGGCAAGTGAACAAGGGGAGCGGCTGGGAGAATATTTACGGCGCGAGAGCAAGCAGCTACACCACGGAAGCGGCGTCCATGACCATGAACGGCTGGCAGTATCAGTGTGTCGTGACCAACAGCGCGGGATTGGCAACAAGCGACCCGGCCATCCTGACCGTGCAAAAAGCGGTTCCCCCCGCCGCCGCTTCTCAGCATCTGAACATCGCCAACCACCTGGCGAAAACCTATACCTATCGGCTGTCCAACCTGCGGCCCCAGCTCCCAGAAGGGGCCAGCTGGGAAAACGTTACTTATGAGCTGACAAGCGTCAACTTTACTGAGACGGGGTATTATACGGCAGGCACGGCGGAGATCATCCATGGCCCCGGCAGCCAGACGCTGAACACCCTCTCCCTGCCCATCCTGTTAAACGATGTGACAACAGAGGGCAAGGTGGGCACGGTGACTGTCACGATCCGCTCCGATAACTACCAGGACTTCACCAACACCCTTGAGATCATAGCCAGCAACAAAGAGGCGGTGATCTTCAGCGGCGTGACGGGCGTGACCGTCCCCTATACCGGCCAGCCCGTGAAGGGCTATACGGGGGAGCTGGTTATCAAGGACAGCAACGGCGGCACAGTGACGCCGGACCTGGAGATCAGCTACACCGGCAGGCTGGAGACATCCTATAAGGGCACCCAACCGCCTACTGAGGTGGGGACCTACTCCGTGATATTCCGGGTGGCGGATACCGACCCCAAGTATATTGGACGGCTGGCCGTCAATTTTGAGATCACGAAGGCCCAGGGCGGCGGTGATCCCGTCAATCCCGGTGGCGGGAATGGCGGCGGCACTTATATCCCGCCCACCTACAAACCCGATGTGAGCAAACCCGGCGAGGGCGGCGGTACGCCCACCGTCACACCCTCCAATCCCAAACCGGGCGACACCGTGACCGTGAAGCCCAGGCCGGACGATGGTTATGAGGTAGACACAATCACCGTCACAGACCAAAACGGCAAACCCGTGGAGGTGACGGTGAAGCCGGACGGGACGTACACCTTCAAGCAACCCAGCGGCAAGGTGAAGATCGAAGTGACCTACAAGCCTGTTGAAACACTCTGGAATAACCCCTTCGCCGATGTCTCCGAGGGAGATTGGTACTATGAGGCGGTGCAGTTTGTCCAGGAACGGGGCCTGATGAACGGGTACAGCGATGGCCGGTTTGGGCCAAACGATACCCTCTCCCGCGCCCAGCTTGCCCAAATCCTGTTCAACAAGGAGGGCAGACCGGGAGTGAACTACCTGTTGACATTCTCCGATGTGGCGAGTGAGGCATGGTACACCGAGGCCATCCGCTGGGCGGCCAGCCAGGGCATTGTGGGCGGCTACGGCGACGGCACATTCGGCCCCAACGATCCCATCACCCGGGAGCAGCTGGCGGTCATGCTCTGGCGGTACTCCGGCAGTCCCGCCGCCACCGGCAAGGAGTTGCATTTCAATGACACGGACGAGATCAGCGGCTTTGCGCTGGAGGCTCTGCGCTGGGCCGTGGAGAACGGGATTTTGAACGGCTACGGAGACGGGCGGTTAGGCTCCCAGGGGCAGGCCACCCGCGCACAGGTAGCACAGATGCTGAAAAACTTTATTGAAAATCAGGAGGAAACCTCTTGAAAAAACTCGCAATCCTTTTTGCGCTGGCCCTTTGCGTGGCGCTGGCGGGCTGTAACCAGTCCGTCCTGCCCCAGGGCGGCGAACCCTCTGAACCGCAGGAAACGCCAGAAGTGGACGTTATTATTACGGAGCCGGAGGAACCCACTCCCCCGGCCGATGAACAGACGGCCACGCTGTATATCGGCACCAGGGCCAACGGCTTCACCGAGTATCCCATGACTTACGATGGGGAGCTGACAGCGGAGAAGCTGATCCAGGGCATCGCGGACCTGACCGCCTGGGACTTGACCCTGGCGGAAGATGTTATCAGCGGCAAGGGCGGCATGAGCGTGTGCCTGTCCAGCGAATCGGCTCTGTTCACCGGCCCGCCCGACCCGCAGAAAGAGGAATTTCATATGTACGATGTGGGCCAGCTTGCGGAGACGATTCTGGACAGCATCCAGAAGACGCTGCAAATGGGTTTCACCGGCGAGGGCGGCGACCCGGACGCGCTGGATATTTGGTACTACATGGAGGGGGATCAGCCGTTAGAGCTTCCCATCCTGGGCCTGTCCTGGCCCATTGACCAGCCGTATCAGTGGGCGTCTGCTGGAAGCAGCTGAAATACAGGCACGGCGGTTTGAATGCAGATATACAGGCTGCGTCAATGCCCGTCCCGGAACACCTGATTTTGCAAGGGTTTAGAGGGGCCTAAACCCTTACATCTTCAAGCAGAGATAACGATGAAAGAGAAGAGAGGCATCCACCCAAGATGCCTCCCTTCTCTTTGCTTTTGACTAAAGGACATTCTCAATTCTGACAAATGATAAATCCGAACCCGTCCCCCACTTGGAGAACAGCGTTCGGATCATCATGAGATGTCATATGTTAATAAAAAAGATACAGACGGTCATCACGCACCCAAAACCAACTCGAAGCCCAGCGCAGCGGGTTCGAGTTGGAAAGGAGGAGCAAAGGAGCGGAACGCAGTTTTAAGGCGGCCCCTAAAAGGGACCGCCTTGAAACGGAGTGGAGCGGATTTCGCTCCGACGTGGTCCGAGTGGGGAGACTCGAACTCCCGGCATCTTGCTCCCAAAGCAAGCGCGCTACCAACTGCGCTACACCCGGATATCCGGAGCCTGCCATCAGGCTCCGGTCCTTATTATACACAAATTCTGCCAGATGTCAAGGAAACGCCCGTACCGTCTCACGGCTTCAGCAGCACCTCCACGATCTCCGCCGTCTCCTGATTGGGATAAAACCGGATCGACCACGGGCAGGGCGGATATTCGATGACCGGCTCCTCCGGCGGAGGCTCTACCGCCTCGCCGTCCTCGCCCTCCACCGCTTCACCGTCCACCGCTTCCTCCTCCGGAGGCATGTCCTCCTGCTCCTCCGGGGGCGCCTCCGCGCCGCCCTCGCCGGACTCCTCCGGCACGACGCCCTCTTCCCCCTCCGGTACTCCCTCCTCCGGGACCTCCTCGTCCACAGACAGCGCCGCCAGCTCCTCCATCTCGCTCCGGCAGATCTCCTGCCACAGGCTCTCCACCGCCGCTGCCACGTCCTCCCGGGACGGCTCGTAGGTGAAATGGGCAGCCAGCTTCTCATAGTCCTCCCGGACCGCCAGGCGCAGCAGGTCCACCAGGGACTGGCTGTCGGAAATGGGCATCAGCGCCCCCAGGTCCTCCGCGTCCTCCCGGTAGGTCATCTGACAGGTGACCGTGCTGTACCCGCTCCCCTTCTCATGATCCAGCTGCAGTTCCTTTAAAAGGTAGGACCCCAGCATGGTCTCCTGCCGGACCTCCCGCCGGGCGGCCAGGACTTGCTCGTATTCCTCCGCCTCGCCATAGCACCGGATGACGCCCTCCTCCGCCTTCTGCTCCACCAGCAGGAGCAGGGAGTTGACCAGGTCCTGATAGGTCTCCGCCCGGAGGGTGTCCTCCGCGCTGGAGTCCCAGTACCGGTCGGCGTAGGGCTCGGTAATGCCGTAGGAGCGCTCCAGCAGCCTGGCGCAGCCGCCGAGCAGTCCCGCCGTCATCACGAGGCACAGGGCCAGCCCTGCCGCACGCCGGATCGACGCTTTCATCCAAGCCCCCCCTTTCCCGAAAAATATTGTAAATCGATTATATCATATCCTCCCTGGGTTTGTCAGCAGAAAAAATTGACAATCCGCCCCGGTGTGGATATAATACAGAAGAATGGGGGCTCGTCCCCCTTGCCGGGCCCATCCGGGGTCCCGGCCAACGATCCAACCAGGAGGCCGGTCCGATGTAGACGCATTCATCCCCATAGAACATTCAAAAAAACGATCAGGAGGCCACGATACATGGCTGGATTACAGGAAGAGATCACCAGAAGAAGAACATTTGCCATTATATCCCACCCCGACGCGGGCAAAACCACATTAACGGAAAAGTTCCTCCTCTACGGCGGGGCCATCGCCCAGGCCGGGGAGGTCAAGGGCAAGCGGGCCCGGGCCGCCACCAGCGACTGGATGGAGATCGAGAAGCAGCGCGGCATTTCCGTCACCAGCTCCGTCATGCAGTTCCAGCACGACGGCTACTGCATCAACATCCTGGACACCCCGGGCCACCAGGATTTCTCCGAGGACACCTACCGCACCCTCATGGCGGCGGACTCCGCCGTGATGGTCATCGACGGGGCCAAGGGCGTGGAGCCCCAGACCCGGAAGCTGTTCAAGGTCTGCGCCATGCGCCACAT
>CAJTVO010000031.1 GCA_910579485.1 uncultured Oscillospiraceae bacterium
GCTTTTAGCGCTAAGGCCGCCGCAGGCGGCCCACGGGGGGCGCGGAGCCCCCGGGCTTTCGAATAGAAACAACTCCCGCCGCGCGAAGCGCGGCAAAGAAACCCCTACCTCTGTTCCTCCTCCAAACTCCACCCATACAGCGGATACCGCTGTATGGCCCCGAAAATCTTCTTTTTCAACTGAGGGAACTGCTTCTCCAACTGGAGGAGCAGTTCCTTCGTTTCCTCCCGCTTGGTGGTCCCGTTTGCGGGACATGGATTCTTGACGATGGGAAGATCCAGGCGGCGCACCGCGCCGCGTACCTCCCGCTCCTGGACGTACAAAAGCGGACGGATCTGCGTTACCTGGCTCCTGTCCAAATAGGTCACCGGCTGGAAACAGCCGATCCGTCCCTCCAGAAACAAACTCATTACCATGGTCTCCACCGCGTCGTCGTAGTGGTGCCCCAGGGCGATCTTGTTCAGCCCCAGACGGTTCATCTCCGTGCTCAGCGCCCCTCGGCGCAGCTTTGCGCACAGGGAGCAGGGATTCTTCTCCTTCCGGCACTCGAATACAATCTCGTAGATGGGTATCGGAATCAGATGGTAGGGAACCTCCAGCTCCCCGCACAGCCTGGCGATGGGACCGAAATCCGTCCCCGGCGCTCCGGCGTCGATGGTCAGCGCCGTTACCTCGAACCGCTTGGGATAGAACTCCCGCAGCTTCGCCAGGGCCGCAAGGGTCAGCACTGAGTCCTTCCCGCCGCTGACCCCTACCGCCACGGTGTCGCCCGCCTCGATCATGTTGTAGTCCTCCACGCACCGGCGGACCAGGGATAATATATGCTGCATATGGCCTGTTCTCCTGAAAATTTGAAAATCGGAAGTAAGATATCGAGAGAAAACGAGAGAAAAACAGAGATTTAAAAAGGATTCTATTTGATAAATAAAAACACTGTTGACAGGGGAAGAAAGATATGTTATAAGTATATCTGCTCGCCGGGAAACATTGTACCTGATTTCGAGCAAAAATACAAGACTTCCTTCGATAACGAGAAAGCAGGAGCCGCTTCTCCTGTTCTTTCGTGATCGATGGAAGGGAAAAAGGAGAAAACAGCCATGTCCACCTTTATGGCAAACAAGGGCAACATCGTCCGCAAGTGGTACGTTGTTGACGCCGCCGGCAAGCCCCTGGGCCACACCGCCGTCGTCGTTGCCGACCTGCTCCGCGGCAAGCGCAAGCCCACCTACACACCCCACGCCGACTGCGGCGACAACGTCATCGTCATCAACGCCGCCAAGGCCACCCTCTCCGGCAAGAAGCTGGAGCAGAAGATGTACCGCACCCATTCCGGCTGGGTGGGCGGCCTCAAGGAGACCAAGTACAAGGACATGATGGAGAAGAAGCCCGAGCTGGCCATGCGGGTCGCCGTGCGCGGCATGATGCCCCGCAACGTCATCACCAAGGATTCCCTCAAGCGCCTGCACGTCTATGCCGGCGACACCCACGAGCAACAGGCCCAGAAGCCCGAGCTCTACGCGGAATAAGGAGGTAGAGGAACATGTATCAGTCTAAGAAGCCTTATCTGTACGGCACCGGCCGTCGGAAGTCCTCCGTGGCCCGCGTCCAGGTCTATCCCGGCGGCACCGGCGCTATCACCATCAACGGCCGTGACATCGAGGAGTACTTCGGCCTTGACACCCTGAAGATGATCGTCCGTCAGCCTCTTGTGGCCACCGCCAACGAAGGCAAGGTGGACATCGTCGCCACCGTCAAGGGCGGCGGCGTCAGCGGCCAGGCCGGCGCCCTGCGCCACGGCATCTCCCGCGCCCTGCTGCTGGCTGGCGACGACAACCGTCCCATCCTGAAGAAGGCCGGTCTGCTTACCCGCGATCCTCGTATGAAGGAGCGTAAGAAGTACGGCCTCAAGGCCGCCCGTCGTGCGCCTCAGTTCTCCAAGCGTTGATTTTCCTACAAAACCCCGGAGCCGCAACGGTTCCGGGGTTTTCTGTATAGCAAAGTCTGACAAAATGGAGCCAAGAAAAACAAGAATAATTGGGGTTAATTTAAGGTTAAACCGGGTGTTTGAGGTTAAAACTGCGGTTAAAAAAAGCGCCCGTTTTTTACAAAATCGCCCCTGTCACCCGTGCTATACTCCAGCCATAAGGAGAGCGGCTTGATTAGGATTTCACTGTCCATCGGGCTTGGCGGGCCCGGATGGGCGCGGGGGCTGTACATGGACAGAAAAAGGCAGAGAGGCCCGGCACGGCCTCCCTGCTCAAAATGGAATATGCCCCTGCTCTCCCCTCCCGGACGCTCACCAGGCGTCCGGGATTTCCTTTTTGGCAGGGATACACTCGACCTTCCCGGCAGTCATCAGATCTCCGGGGCCACAGTCGAGGGCCTCGCAGATGCTGCGGATCATGGAGAGGGTCACCATGTCCTGGTACTTGTAGGTATTCCGGATCACGTCCACCTTCACGCCCACCTTCCGCGCCAGCTGCAGGTCGGTGACATTCCGCTCTTGCATAAGGCGGTGCATGGGGTCAAAGGAAAGGTACACCTTTTCGTAGCTGTCTTCTGTTGAAAAATAACTCATTACCGCTCCTCCCCTCAAATCTCGGTTCCGTCTGGAAGTGTAAATCGGATCTCAACCTGGCAGCCCAAAGCCCCTGCCAGTGCCAGAATATCCTTCTCGGTGAAGTTCCCCCGCGTCATTTTGTTGGATAGGTTCTGCCTGGTTTGCCCGGAGGCTTCAGCGATATCCCCCATCGTTTTATTCTGACGCTTCATAATCAGCCGTATCTTTTCGGCCACTGTAATGTCCATGGCGTCACCTCCTATTGCTACTATACACTATTCTATTTCACTTGTCAAAAGATTTTTTCAAAATCCACGAAAAATGTCAAAAGGCTATTGACAAAAGACACGAATTAGTGTATTATAAGGATTGTAAGGCAGGGGCGGCCAGCCCCTTACGAAAGGAGGGAGGACATGGACGAGATGACGAGCGCGGAGCTCAATCAGTACCTGGAGAACATCGCAAAGCTGATTGAGGCGAACGTCAAGGATGCCAAGGCCGCTGAAGAAGCCGCGAAGATCGTGCGGGACAGCAAGGTCAAGGCATAAAAAGGGCGGCGGCCCCGACCAAGGAACACCGCCACCCAACCCACGAGGGGAAGCCGAAAGCCTTACTTCGGCTCCCCTCCATGATAACAGAGTAAGGCAGAAAAATCAAGGAGGCAATTGATTATGATGATCGAAGAATTTGAGAAACGCACCGGCTTCTACCCCACGCAGGTACAGTACGAGGCCATTGAGCGGGCCTACATGGACTTCGACGGTGACAAGGACGCCTTCTGCAAGGCTTACAAGAAGAACGCCGACGGGATTGCTGAGCGCATCCAACGTGAGGTCAACATGGCCATCTTCAAGGCGCAGAACGCCCAGACCGCTGAACTCACCCGCCGCGACATCGAAATTGAGCGTCTGAAGAAGGAGCTGGAGCGGGAGCAGGAGTGGAAGCCCTACGAGGACACCCACAACGTCACTCAGGAGCAGTACACCGAACTGGCCGAGAGCGTCCCCGGCGGCGCGGCTCACTACATGACCGATGCCGAGGCTCTGGATTGGGTCTGCAGCGAGTTTGGCTTTGACCGCAGCAAGGTCTCGATTCTGCATGAGGTCAACGAATACGAGGTCAACCGGCACCACCGGCTCCGCCGGACCGGGAAGAGGATCGACCGCCGCCCGGTCTACTGCGCCACGGACTACCACTACATCCGGTTCAACGTCGGGCGCAACTGGTGGGAATGCTGGAATGGCCAGCTCCGCCCCTTCTACGATTGATACGAGGCCCGCCCCGGAGGTCACGAGGGCAGAAAGGAAAATGTCATGGAAAGCACAATGCTCGATGTTCTGAAAGGCAGGCTGGTTGATAATCTGGAGATCGTGAAGGTTAAGGAGACAAACAGCAAGTACACCATCACTTTCCGCTTCGGTGGCGATGAGGCAAAAGCAGAGCTCCCGAAAAGCTGCTCTCCTGGCAATCACGGCGCAGTTGCTGATGCCTCTATCATCACGGCCATGTCCAGCATTTATTTCAAACGGGGTGACTATGCAAAGGCAAAAGAATGGCTCGACAAACTCTGCACTGGTACAGCTAAAGACTGATGAAGCCGCAACGAGCCACCGGCCCGTTGCTGAGAACCGCCCCACACAGCCTGACGATGGCAGGGCAGAAAGGAAGGAAAAACATGAACCGCTACTTTTACACATTCGGCTCCGATCCCGGTTTTCCCTATCAGAACGGCTGGGTGGAGGTCAGGGCTACCTCCAGGGAGGAGGCCGACCGCAAGTTCCGCGCCCGGTTCCCAGATCGACCTGGGCATGAGGGCATCATGAATTACGCTTTCTGCTATGGCGAGGAGCGATGGGCCAAGATGGACCCAGAGCACACCTGGACCGGCTGGAAGTGCTTTGAAGTAATTGAGTAAGCCCGCAAGGCCGACGGCACCCCGCCGCCGCTGGTGCAAGTCCAGCCGCCCCAATCATGGGCGGGCGCTCATGGGTGTACCCCATCGGCACCGGGGGAGTCAATCGCCGCCCCGTTTTTAATATGCGCACCTTGAAAACAGGATATTGAACGGCGCAATTCCAAACGTCTGGGCATTTGAAAGCACCCTCTAAGCGGCGTTTCCTTTGGTTTAGTTACAGGGAACGCCCTCCCCTACCAGCAACAGCAGAAACACTACTTGTCCCATTACACAAAAGGCGCTCTTAAAAGGTCCATCCGCCATTTTCTCTGGATTCTTTGAGGCTATTCCAAAATATGATAAACAAGATTTGACAAAATTCGAGAAAGCGTGTATACTAAATTTATAATAAGCTATACTCCTGCAAGGAGGCTCCTAATGACGGATCAACAGTCAAAAAAGGCGGAATCCCTCTCTCAAGCTGACCTTGCGATGCAGAAGAGAAGAGCTTCTCTCAGATGGTGGATTGGAACAGTCGTTTTAACATTGTTTCCCACATTAGCTACCATTTTAATAGCGGCTCTACGAGGACACCCTCCCCTATCCTGGAATCTGGTTTTTAAAGATGGAGAAATCATTTTAGCATCTTTTTTAATTGTGACTTCGACATCAATAAGCGCTTATACTGTAAAGAAAGAAACGGTATTTACAGATGCTGTCCGCTATATTCTGAAATTTCTTTCTCTGTTTCAATTGATCGCCTATACAGCAGTTAAGACAAGCACTACGACCAATCCGATTACTCTTATTGTCGTATCCGTTGCCGCGTTAATCGTTTCTGTTTGTTTCTCCTGGATATGGTACAAATTAACAAGTAAGGAGGAGTGAGACAATGGGTATTATTGACATCGTCTTAATTTCGATTTCTGTCATCAGTTCCGTATTATCTCTTTTCACTACACATCTTGTGAGCCAAAGGCTTAAAAAGATTCAGCGCAAAAAACTTCCGATTGTATTATCAGCCGAAACTCTCAATGAACTTGTAAACGCCTCGGGAGCAATGGACAAAAATACCCCTCGTAAAATCGTCCGAGTTCAAGGAAAGAGAATTCTCCCACGGGCAAGAAAACGGAAGCCTGTGGGCCAAAAGGCGGAAACCGCTTAACCACGTTATAGACTGTGGTTGATTTTGCCGCATGTATCTTGTCCAGACTTACTACTGTGGCCATTTTATAGGTAATGTTCTCCCAGCGCTGATTTGATTTTGTCATGCTGAGTTAAATTCCCAAACGTCTGGGAATTTGCCGCAAACGAAAAACGCCCCCTCGCAGGCCGAAACCTGCAAGGGGGCGTTACTGCGGCCACGTTTGCCGTTTCCAGGCCAACAGGCGCGGTGAAGCGACAGGGACGTGGATTTATGCCCCCGTGGCTTCGTTGCCTTCTTGGGGACCGTCAGGGCATTGTACATGGGCCGCCTGGGGGATGGCGCTCTTGGCAGCCTCGGTAGCGGCAACGGTAGCCGCTGCAGTGGCGGCAGCTACCGCCACTGCGTCCGGCCCCTCCTTGACACCCTCGACAGCCTCCAGCGGAATGCTAAAGGCAACGGAATCGCTGCCTTTCTGATTTTTGACCTCCGCCTCGATCCTGGTTTCCAGGTAGGCATCCAGATCCCCGTAAATCTCGGCCAGGATACTCTTTGCGGATGCGGAGAGCAGGGACAGGGTTTTATTCTTGGACTTCTGCAGGGCCTCCAACTGGGCGTCCTTGTCGAAAATGCCGTTCTTTTTCAGCGCATCCACATAGGTCTGGCTGGTATAGGTGACGGCGGTGGTCACGGCCTCGGTGACTTCGGCCAGCAACTCCTTTGTGGTCAGACTGTTGGTCTGCGCTGCGGCCTCCTTTGACTTCCGGCGCAGAAACTGCACGAGGAAAGCGGCACAGACGGGGACGGCAGCGGTGGCAACCGCTTGGAGCAGTTCAAATAAAAATTCTTTCATGATGTACCTCCCTTAATTATTTGACAGACCCACCCAGGGCACACAGCAGCGCACCCAGGTTGGGGTAGTCCCGATAATGTTCCACCCAGTGGTTCGGTGTATCAATTACCCCGGCACTCACCAGAGCACCAATCCCGTTCTCCGGCGTGCTGGAGCGCGGCCCCGCCTTTGTGATCTTTGCCGCAGCCTTGACCAGCAGCACATCCAGGTATTCCACCTTTCCGCTCTCCACGGCCTGCTTCCAGTAGTCCGGCGAGTTGATGATATCAAGCCTGGCCAGTTTGTCGATGGCTTCCGCTGGAGCGCCGTTCAGCTTCTTGGCAATGGCGGCGAAGTCCGGGCAGATGAACCCGCGGATATACCGCCCGTTCACCTGCATCCTCCGCGTTCCAACCTTGCCGCCGGACATATTGCCCTCGGTCACGGTAAAGGTCCCGCCACCGACGGCGGTGACAATGCCGATGTGATCCCCAGCCCCGGTGCAATCTCCCCTTCCATCGTCCTGCCAATCATACACGCAGGCATCTCCGATCTTGGGCGTATGGGCATCATTCTCCACCCAGATACCCTTGCTTCTGGCAATGGCGATGAACTTCTCCACACCGCACTCGGTTCCGGTGTACTCTGAGATCCCGGCCCGGATGTAGGCCGCGCTGACGGTGGTGGCGCAGTAGGCGTCCTTCACCTGGACCTTATACCCCCGTGCCAGCGGCTTGTGCCCGTTGTATACTGCCAGGATGTCCAGGTGCTTCTTGCTGCCCTTGGTTCCGCCTACCCAGGCGTTGATGATGTCCGCCACCTTCTGGCGGAGTTGCGTTTCAGTCATACCCGTATCTCCTTTTTTTGCATATTTGTTGTAGAAGGTCTGTCCATACCCGGCTCGCTTGACCTTCACGGCCTCGCCCTGGTCTGCCGGGCGCTCGAATTTCAGCAGCACAATGTCCGATGCCGTTCGGACAGATGTTGTGGATCTCAGTGTGTTCAGCACCGCCGGATAGCTTCTGGAAAGTTCATCCGCCAGAAAATCAAGCTGCATCTCCAAATCCCCGATGCTCTTCTTTGCCCTTTTAGCAAACTCCAGCAACAAGGTCTTGCGGGGGCAAGAGGTCCACTGGGCCAGCCCATACCCGGCACTATCTCCGGTGAAGTTGGTATACTCCCCGCTGTCCACCGCCGCCGTATAGGCGACATCCGTGTATCCCAGCCTCTTTTCACAGCTGTTTTGGAGGTTGTTCGGGCGTAGGCCGCTCTCAGCGTAGAGGTTGCCCATCAACCCCGCCACGCCAGCATCGGTGAGGCCCCGATCCTGTAGATACCTCCAGATTTTTTCTTCCGTGTTCACAAATCGTCCTCCCCTTCTGTTCCGTCTCCGCAGCCGGTTTCCGCGCCCTTGCTCATTCCGAACACAGGCCCTTCATTGTGCTCAAAGATGTTTGACAGAACCTTCAGCCCACTCTCCCCCAGCAGGGCGGTGATGGCCTGCTGGGAAAGCTCCACCACCGGAAACGGCTGTGCCAGGGCCACCGTGGCGTAGATGGCGATTAGATACGACACGCTCACCCACACTAGCGCCGCAATTTGGGTGGTGACAAACAGCAGCCGGGTGACGCTCGTCACACTGATTCTGTTCCCCTTTGCCATGACGCGCCTCCCTTACAGGAACCGGCTCAGACCTAGGGCGGCGGCAAGGATGGCCAGGATCAAGGCCACGCCCCACCCAAGCGCCTTTGACTTGATTTCTTCCCAGGTCTTGCCCGATTTTCCTTTCAGTTCCTCTACATCCTTCTCCAGCTTTTCCACGTTGTCCGATTTCTGTCGCAACGGGGCAACGAGATCGAGGATTTCCTTGTTGCCCCTCTTCAGCTCCTCCATGGACTCCTTGTGTTCCTTCCGCAATTCGGCGATGGACCCCTTCTGCTCCCGCTGGAACTCCGCCACGTCGTGGGCAAGGTCGGTCATTTTTTCCTGGATGTGTTTATACTGCTCTTCCCGGACCTCTTCCCGGGCCTCCAGCTTCCCGATCCGCGCCCCAAAGCGGCTGTTGGTTTCGGATACGGCCTGCCGGAAGTCGCTCAGTTTCCTGTCCAGTTCCTTCACATCGGACGCGACATCCTTCGCCTTTTGCAGCCCCAGACAATCCCGCTCCGGGTCCAAAATACATTTGTCGTCAGGCATGACTATCCTCCTTTTGTCATTTGGCTCAAAAGGAGGGCACCCCCATCATCAGAGGATGCCCTCCTTTCGCCGATCTTCAAGATTTGATTGCTGCCCCAATCAGTGCGGCGATATGCCGTAGGTCCTTCAATGGCGCATCGTAGAAGTCATGATTCCAAAGCCAGAAGTCCTCGTGTTCCGGCCGTTTGTACTTCTGGCACAGGGAATCGGCCCACACCTTATCCCACCGGGCCTGCAGTTCCGTCCGGCACTTCTCCCCGACATTGGGCGGGGTCTCCAACCGGGCGAGGATGGCCGCCACCAGGCGACCGCGCTCCTGGCCCTGGCCATCATCATCCTGGCTGAAGAACTCATGGGCATTCTGGCTGGTATCCACACACAGTGGCTGGCCTTTCCACAACAAAAAACCATCCTGGGCATCCAGGATGGAACCATATGGAATATTGACCTGCTGGCCATTGCAGCCCTTGAATTTCGCCCGCCTTCTGGCGATGTACCTCTTATGGGTGATCTGTTCCATAACTTACTCCTCCGCAGTCTCAGCAGGGGCCTTGCTGGGCAGCAGCCCGATCAGTTCCGTGTACTCCTCCGCCGTGATCTTGCTGGACGCCAGGAAGATGTCCAGCTTCTCCTCCATGCCCTCGATCTGACCGCGCTCGATCATGCGCTTAAGGGTCCGATACAGCATCTTCTACACCTCCCTTCTCAAACAGTCTCACTGGCTCCCGCCAGTCCCAGTTCCAACAGGGACAGACGGTACTCGTGGTCTACGGTCAATCCATCGATGTCGGACGAGAGTTCGTGAGCCGCAGCGACCATCGGGCCGGCGTCCGTCTCCTCCAGCATGACGGTATCCAGATCCCCCATACCTTCCGGGGCCTCCCGGCCCAGCAGGCGGTAAGGGATCCCGGAAATAACAATGCCCGAAGCCTCCGGCTCCGGGCACAGGATATAGCAGCCATTCTCGGCTTGCTTGATGTAGGTAGGGGCCTCGGTCATGCCGAGGCTTTTCCCATCGCTGGTGTTGGTGATTCTGAACATTTTGTACCTCCAAAAAAGATAGCATGGTAAAGCCGCCGTAGGCGGAGTAGGCGCCCATGGTCATCGAAACAGCGGTAGTAGGCGCTCTGGCACTCCATGTACTGTTCGATGTCCTTGAAGTCCCGCTTGCCAGCCTTGAACTCTCTATAAAAGAGCTTCAGCTTTCTGCGGGCGCGCTTGATTCCGTCCCGGCTCCCGTTTACTTTTATCTTCCCGGTCTCCGTCAGTGTAAACCGGGCCTTGCAGAAGCGGAATGGCTTTGTGAGCGGGGTGACGCTGCACTTACGGCGATTTACCCGGATACCCTTTGCTTCAAACCGCCGCACAATCTCATGGCCCATCCGTTTGGCTTCCTCTATCGTGGGGAATACCAGCAGATAATCGTCCATAAAGTGGGCGGCGTACTCGGCTCTGGCCTGACATTTGATCCAGTTGTCAATTGCGCTGGGCAGCGCCACCATCTCCAGCTGGCTCGGCTCCACGCCCAGAGGCATTCCCTGGTCCGGTGTAGGACAGGGGGAGAATCGTATGATCTTGTCCGCCGGCTCCCGAAGGACGGTGGCGGTAATCAGCTGCTGGTGCCGCTGGTAAATCAGTGCGTGGGGCGCGTTGGGAAAGTACCCCTTCAAATCAAGCTGAAGCACACCCCCCTCCCGGCCATAGTGCCGAAAGTGCCAAGCCAAGTGCTGCTTGAGCCGCTTGAAATGCCAGTGCAGGCCCTTCCCCCGCTGGCTGGCCCCGTTGTCGTGGATCATGCTTGGGGTGTACAGGGGGACCAAGACCTCGTTGCAGATGGTTTTATGGATCTGCCGATCTGTGATGTGGGGCGCATCGATGGGGCGCACCTTACCCCGCTCCCGCAGGGTGAAGTGTACGCATTTCTTCGGCTTCCATTTCCCATCCAGGACTTCTTGCCGCCTCCGGGCTGTGCCCGAGAACAGGTGGGATTCAAAGTTCTGGACACTCTGCTTCCAGCGGACGCCATTGCAGCACTTCCGTCCATAGAAGAACATCTTCCGATAGCTGAACACCACGGCCAGAGAACCAAGGGCGGCACATCTCGCCTCCCTCCTCGCCTGCCGCTGCGCTTTGCGGCGCTGGTACCGGGCCTCCCGGCGCTCCTGACTGTTCATAAAAGGTTTTTCTCCCCCTGTACAGTTGTCTTGTAGGGTGCCGTCTAAATCTGCGTTGTCCTAATGCACATGAAACGAGAGCTGGCACATTCTCCCGCCATGCAAGAAGCGTCCGTGCAAGGACATCAGAGGGAAGTTTTAGGGATTCTCACCCAGGGAAGTGCATCTCCTTTTACGTCGGTCGTCTTTCACCTGGGACTTTGCCCTGTTACTCCATTTGACCGCGTATCCACGTAAAATCCGGCAAACAGCCCGCCACAATTGTTTGCATTGTAATTGTTGACGCCGCCACCCGCGCCCGCGCCCACCGCACTCACATTGTTGTTATTGTTGTAATTAGGAGAGCGGAGAGGTGCCCACACAGCCGAGCGGCAAATTATCAGATGCACACCCAATGCTCAGTCAGGATTTCAACCTTTGGCCGGTACTCTTGATCTGGCCCTTCAGCAGCTCGTTCTCCTGGTCAATCAGTTCCCCCAGGCTCTGCGCCATCTTGTCCAGCTTTTCCATTGCGTCCTTCGATCCGACCGATTTCCCCTTGGATGTGGTAAAGCACCCCTCCGGGTTTTCGTTCATGATCAGATAGCAATGGGTCAGCCGCACATCCAGCGCCATGAGCGAGGCTCTGGCTTCCAGCAGATGGGCTTTGCGCAGCTCCACCCGCTGGGCATCTGAAGGAAAGATACTGTTAGCCTTTTCGGAGTGGTCGATGATTTCTCCTGCCAGCTTTGCCACAGGTTCGGCAATCAACCGGGAATACCGTGCCGATAACCGGGTCAGAAAATTCAGCGTTTCTACATAGATTTTGTTTGCCGTGTTGACAAATTCCGCCTTACTGACGGTGCGCTTTTGAGCCAGTACCGACATTTTTACACCCCTGTTTCTGTCTCTGCGGGCTTGATGGGACCGCGCTCTTTCTCGATCTCCTCCAGGTGCTTTAACAGCACATACTCGATGTAGTTCGTCAAAGAGCGGTGTTCCTCCGTTGCCAGCGTCCCGATTTTGTCAAAGACCTCATCGGTCAGGCGCAGGGTAAACACGCGTTTATTTGTCGCCATACTCGACCCTCCAATTTTAGGCATACGACTATTATACGGTTGTTTTTAGCTTTTGTATGCGTTCAAAAACCTGTCAAGTGATAGCATTTGTCGAATTTTATCGAAACAGGGGAAGAGAATAGCACAGGGCCTAAAATAAAAATCGCGTCGGGCGCTTACGCGCCATTCATATTCCGGCCCTGCGGGCCGGTTTTGTGGGCTCCGGTGCTCCGCCCCCTTGCGGGGGCGGGATGTGGTCCGATAGCTCTGCGGAGGATCAGGTTGTAAAGCCGGCAAACAGCCCGCCACAAGCGTGCGCAAGGTAATTGCTGACGCCGCCACCCGCGCCCGCGCCCACCGCACTCACATTGGAGTGATTGTTGTAATAAGGAGAGCGGAGAGGCGCCCACACAGCCGTAGTGCGTGCGTCATGCTTAAAGAGTGCAGGACTGTTACCGGCCTTGAAGTAATCGTACTGCTCCTGATAGTTCTTCTCATAGATGTTGGCATATGTGCGAGTACCATAAACCTCATGCTCTGACAGGCGGAAGAGGTAGTCCACGGATGCCGTTACATTTCCAGGAACGTCCCCAGTGCCGCCCGCCACGTTGTCCGTGTACTTAGTGACCGTTTTCAGCACCTTGCGGACCTCCAAGGGCAAAGCCGCCGCCAGCGTATTGGCAACTGGGCTGTTCACAATATCGTAGTTGGTGGGATCATACCCCACCCGGCCAGACTGTGCATTGCTGCCGTATCCGCTGGGAGCCTTATTGGTACTGCCCAGAATATCGTACCGGGAATCGCAGCCCTTCCAGCCGCCGTAATTGTTGTAGCCCCAATGCTGTGTATTGAAGCATTTTGTTCCATCGGTGGGGCTGTTGCCATACTTGCTGTCGCACAAGGCCACCTGGACCCCGCTGATCTTACCAATCGCCCAGTGAATACGGTTGTTGCCCTCCTTGCTGGCATTATGGTTGATGCCCAGGATAAAAACGTTCATTGTCAAATTGGACACAGTGAGAATACCGATCTTGCCGTTGAGCGTCAGGCTCTTGGTGTCGCCGGTGGCAAAGTAGCTGGCCGCCGTTCCCGCGTCAGAAATGGCCTTGATGTCGTCCCAGGTGGAATTGGCAACCGTCGGCTTCGACACGGTAACGCTCAGAGTCGCACGGGCCGCCTCATACTTTGCCGTCTGCGCCACAGAAATGGTGATGGTGGAGTTGCCTGCAGAAGCACCGGAAAGCATCACGGTCTTGCCGCTGGCTGATGCAGTGGCCACGCCGGGGGCACTGGAACTGGCGGACACGGCCCCATCGCTGCTGGTTGTGACCGCAATCTGCTTACTGCCGCCGATGGTCAAGGTCTGGTTGCTGGAGGGATTAATAGAGAGGGTGGGAGTTTTCCGGCTCACATTTACACCGACAACCGCGCTGGCATCAGCATAGTTTGTGCTGCCCTTGCTGGAAATGGTGACGTTGGCAGACCCCGTGCCGGTCCCCTTGATTGTAACCTGCTTATTGACCGCGTCCACCGTCACCTCCACGCTGGTCGGATTGTCCGCAGTGGCGGTGATCTGCGCATCGCTGTTGGACGTCGCCTGGATAACCACCGTGTCCCCCACGCCAAGACTTTGCGTACCGCTGGGAGAAATGGAAAAGGTATTCGCCGCCTTTCCGATGGTCCACTCCACTGTCCGGGCCGAAGTATCGCCCCCGCTCCACTGATAGTTCGGCTTAGGCGTGAAGCTGGTAGAGTGCGTACCGGCGTTTGCCTGGGGCGTTTCTGTCTTAGTCAGCTGCTCCGGGTTGAAATTCTGCCAGGTGGGAGCCTGCGCACTTCCGGTGTATGGCAGGGGACCGCTGACGCTGGGAACGGCGGTGATGGTGGCCCGCTGGATGGTCCACAGGACTTCCTTTTCACCGGCGGACTTATCGCCCCAGGTATAGCCCTCCTTGGGGGTGATGTATGCCTTGTACGCCCCGGCGTTTGTCTCTCCGGCGTAGTCCTCTGCCGCCGTCTTATCCTCCCCGTAGGTGATGTCCATCATCTCCAGGGCCAGGTTGTTCCAACTGGGGAGTTGTGCGCTCCCATTATAAATCAAGCTGCCAGACTGAGAGGGGACAACAGAAATGGTGTTCTGTACCGCTGCAATTGCTTTCGCCGCACCATCGGCCACTTCCTTGGCCTGGGCCGCCGTTTCCGATGCCGCCTTCAGAATGTCCCGCATGGATCTGAAATCTTCGCTGGCATAGTCCACCAGCCCCCAGATATACTTGCCGTCCTCGATGCCGGAGCACTCCCACTCCGTCCCCGCTTTGAGGTTGATATAGTGCTGACCCTTTGCGCCCACCGTCTCAACGGTGGGGTCGCCCTCTGGGGCAAGAATCGTTTCCTTGCCGTTCAGCGTCAACTCCATGGCCCGGATACGGGCCATCAGAGGGGAGTGGGTTTCCAGGTCTGCATTGTGGGCCCTGATAAGCTCCGCCAGCACGTCCTTATGGGCCTCTTGGTCCTCGTTGTGCCGGTCCAGCGCGTCCTTGATTGCTCCAATTGTGGCAATGCCCGCGCTGGACACGCTGACCTCCAGCCGGTCCTTGTTGGTGATGGTGAGGACCACATACAGCTTGAAGGTATACAGCTGGTCGCTCTCTGCCGGAATGGTGACGCCCTTGCTGCCGTTCTCGTCCTCCACGTCCTCAACCACCATCAGGAGCTTGTCGTTCCGGACGGGAATACCGGCAGGGGGCTTCGGCTCTCCGGGGTCCCGGGACAGGGCAAAGACACCGATCCGCTCCAGTTTGTAGGGAACGTCATTTCCCAGGCTCGTCACCTGGATACAGGCAATCACGCTGCTGTCCGTCTTGGTCACGCTCTCAATGGTCAGGGGATGGGCCCGCCCATCGGCCAGTTCCTCCATCGTGATCAAGTCATCCCCTGGGCCGCAGAGCGAGCCATATGCACTGGTGATCTCCAGGATACGTCCCGCCGCATAGTCGGCCAGAAGGCTGGTGCCAATGTCGGTCACAGCCGTTTTCGACCAGCGCACGATTTTCTTCTCTTCGGGCATGGTTCTACCTCCTTAAGTCAATAAAGGTTTTTGCTATTTCTTGCGCTGCTGCTACCACCCCGGCGGCCTCCGCTTTCGCGGCAGCAGTCAACACCTTATCCATAAGCGGGATTGCTTTCGTGGTGTAGCACTCCAACCACCCGGAGGCTACACCGACACGGGCTTTCGCGTTCCCCACGGGCGGCTCCACATCGGGCAGCACAATCCCTGTGATAAAGACTTCCTCCAGCCCCGCCAGGGCCGTTGCGCGGGCCGTGACGGGGCTTCGGAGCATCGGGGTAGGAATATCTATTGCCGATGAAAACATCTCCCACAGGCCCGTCCTAATGCCCACGCGGGCGGTTGCTTTACTTCGGATGGTGGGGACGGGAAGTTCCATCCGAGTTGCAGTGCTTTCCCATAGGCCCGTCACAACCCCAACACGGGTGCTGGCAGTAGGTTTGATAATGGGAACAGGCAGGACAAGCGGAATATGGACCGTTTCCTCCAGTCCGGTCACACTGGGAACTGCCTTGGCAATGGCGGGCTGCGCCTCCACAAAGTAAGTTACACCGTCGTTGTGGGAGCGCAGGGACTTGTAATAGTTCAGCCGCTCCAGAACACGGCGCTGCTTCGCGGAATCAATACTGTCATTAGTGATGTTAATATCCAGCCGGAAGTGATACGGCTCCCCGCCGTATTCCCACCATTCCAGCACTGTTGTCCTCGGATAAATTGCGGAAATGGCCATTTCAACGGCGGCCTTGGTCCCCAGCAGTTTATGGACGCGCCAGCTGTCTTTCAGCGTCCGGCGCTTCTCATCGGCAGTATAGTCTGCATCCCACCAATCCACCTTGAAGTCATAAGCGAGTATATCCAGCAGCTGTTCATCCAGTCGGTCAATGGCCGGATAGATCAACAGACTGTCGATCTCCTCCGGCCGGCGGGCCAGGAGCCTGGCCGTAACGTTCGCCAGTGCGCTAGAGGAGGGGTCGCCCCGCAGGGCAATAGGGAATGAGGATAGAATATTCTCCGTGGTCAGGCTGTGTCCCTGTCCGGGCCTATTCATCTTCATAGCCCCCATTCGTAATCTGGACGCTGCCGATCTGCGCCAACTGCGGGACCATTTCCGTGCTGTCGTAACTAAAGTTCGTTTTCAGCACGGGGCTTCCATCGCGCAGATGCGTAAACTGTGGGGAAATGACATCCACGCGCTTGATGCCGGTCTGCATGACCATGTTGATCAATTTAGACGGATTGATGTCCCTCCCCAGCTTCCCGCACTGCCAAACCACATATTCATTCACCGCCGCCTGCACCGCTGCCGCGATCTCCGCACCGCTTCGGGTGCTCTGCTTGGGAATGTAATAAGTGATTTGGACATCATAGGGCACGACCTCCGCATCCTCTACGGAGACAAGATCCGTCAGTGGCCGCACTTCGTCCGCATTGCAGGCAGCCAGCACCCGCCCTTTCATTTCCTCTGTGGCGATGGTCCCGTCCTCCATCAGCACGTAAAGGTTCACCACGCCAGGCGATGGAGAATTAGCCGCTACATCGGCTATCTCTGTGCTGACCTGCTTAGCCCAATAGATATAACTCCCGCGCGCCCCCGCGCAGCTATAAGCGTCCATAGATGCCCTCATAAGCTCGTAATACTCCTCATCCGTAGGCACGTCCGATCCGCCGTCTGAAATGGTGGTATTGACGCACTCGGAATAATATTCATAGACGTCCACCAGCGTATTGATCTGCCCAATGGCATAGCCGTTGCCGGATACGCCGGCAGTCTGACACCAGACCTCCGCTTCCACAAAGTCTTCCCCGGCAGAGATATAGTGATCTTCTGCCGTTGCCCAGATCATGGTGCTGCTGGCATCTGTAACGCGGGTACCGGCGGGGATAAGGATCGCCTGCTCCTGCGGCTGGGAAATGCTGAATCGCATGGTGCAAGTGGATGCCTTTGCCTCCGGCCTGGAGCGGATATAGGTCAACTCCGCCAGCGCATCCAGATTGGCCCCGTCCGCACGGCTGGGGATATTCTGATTGCCGGTCCAGTTGTTCAGCATCCGCTCCTGAATAATGAGGTGGGCCACCCAGCGGATCAGCTGCATTTCCGGACTGGCGGGCCGGACGGTGCTTTTCATGATCAGTTCGTACCCCTCGATCAGATCCGAAATGATTCCGTTGGTATCTGTGGATACGAATTGATACGCGGGATTTCTTTTGATTTCCTTATTCTCCAATGATTTCCACCTCCACTGTCGGCCAGAGTGTTCCCGGCTGTGTGATGCGTTCTTCGAATGTCATGCTGACAAACTGTGCCCTAGGCTCCCACCGTTCGATAGCCTCCCGAACCTCTGCCCGCATCATCATCTTGGCCATAGGCGTTGGCTTATCCAGCATGGTCGTGGTAAGGCCGAACTCCCGGTACTGCGGCACTGACCCCCTGGGCGTGGAGAGTATGACCGCGATATTTTGCAGCACAGAAGAAACCAACTCCGGATCGTTGAATCGAATATTTTTTAGATCCGTTGCATTCACCTTGTAGCTCACTGGTCACCCTCCCTTAAAAGTTCTTGCCGAGATATTCCAGCAGATTGACGGATACCTTTGAGCAGTATTGATTCCCGTGTACATCAAAATACTGTGCCTTGATTTTGAGATCCTTGATGACCCATCGGTACTTTCCATAGGCTTTCTCGCCAATCAACAGCTGAAGCGCCGTCCCCTCTCGCATATACTTCCATAGCTTCACGGCTTCTTTTAGCGGGTCTACGCCGGCCTCCGCAAAAAAGGTGATGTCGAAATCGAATTTGTCTGGGTCCATGCCTGTGAACTCGACCAGCGCGTGTGTATTGTGCCGTTGGTGGACCGCATAGCGGGATGAACCGGACCAGACCACGTTGTCAGGCGTCTCAATCTTTTCTGAGGAAGTTTCGAAGACGATGCCCTCTTCGGCGCTGGTCCCCAAGTAGCCAATTACCGCCATCGCTTGATACCTCCCACGATAAAACCGTCTGCGTCTAGGACCGGAAGATAGACCGTCAGCACTTCGTCACCTACCTTGGGCATCCAGGGCTTCCTGAGAATTTTGTGTTTGTGGGGAACATACCTTGTTTCGCCCGTCTGCGGAATTTTGTCCTCCGTTTCAAACTCCGTCCATTGGGGGTCATCGTATTCTCTTGGCGTATCATCCGGCGTGACGTCCTGACTGATCAGCACGGGAAGCCAGTCCGAAGATATGCCAAGATCCGGAAACCAGACACGTGCCAAACGCTGGTCCATTTTCCGGTCCGTGACTGTTCCCACGCGGACCAACCCGGAAAGGATCTTTTCAAACTCATTCATCAGTACCCCTCCAATACACGGCGGACTGCGATCTGCGTGATATAGCCGGAACCGTCGACCGTGTGCCGCGCCTGCTTGATGATGTATTTGCCGTCCCAGCCGCCCCAGCCCTCCAGCATGACTGTCACCCCGGATACAAGCGCGGTGTTCCCGGGCAGTGTGAAGGATGCGGTGCGGGTAAACTTGTTGTGGAGCCGCAGGTTCTTTTCCGCAAGAGTTTTTGCCTCGCTGGCATCAGCCACTCGGGCACGGATCTCCAGGCGCTGGCCGCTCTTGGCATCCTCGCCGCTGGCGGTGTAGGTCCCCTCGATGCACTTCCCGCTTCCGGGGTCTGTGTAGCTGACCCGGCAGGAACCATACTGCGTATCCGCTGCTCCGGTACCCAGCTTGTACTTGATGTACTTCCCGGACCCCCGCTTGATGGTAAACACCGGGCCTTTGCCCTCATAGTCCTTCTGGTCGAACAGTACCAGCATATTGTCGGTGATTTTAAGTGAGATCCCCGCATTGTGGCAAAGCCGGGAGAGAAAATCAATATCGCTGGCCTTGACCTGCTCCACCCGCCGGTAGAAGGGATCGTTGGATGCCTCATACATACAGGTCATCCCGGCATTGCCCGCGATTTCATTAGCAATGCCGGAGAGGTTGTAGGACTCCCACGCTTTTGATTTCTTCGTCTGCCGGACAGGTGCGCTGAAAGGTAGTGCGGTCCCTTTGATGGCGATCTCAGCCGGGGGACCCGTGGGCTCTATACTGTCCAGTTCGAAGTCTCCGGTTGGAAGCACGGCGTCGTCCCCCCAGCCCTCCGGCTTGATGACCGCGCTGAATTTCAGCTTTCCGGCTGCGGCAGCTTGGATGGCCTTTTCCAGCCAGCTTTGCTGCCACACAACATCCCGATCCTGTATTTTGATTTGAAGGTCGTCCGCCGCGTCCTCTTCATTGTCGGTGTAGCTGACGGAGAGAAGATACGGCTTGATGTCCTTGGTAATGTCCGCGCCATCAAACGTGATCTCAACTGCTGTACGGCGGGCTTGATCCTGCTTGCTCATGACCGGCCTCGTTTCCACGGCGGCAGCGTGTCGCTGATCTTTCGCTCCGGCTCAGGCAGCGTCAGAACGATGCCTGCCGGGAAGGTGTAGTACATCCGGTACTGCCGGTTCAGCGACATGAGCCGGTCCGTATATGCCTCGCTGCCCAGCTGGGTAAAGGCGATGCTGTCCCACATATCGCCCTGTACGGTGGTGTAGGTTCTCATACATACGCCCCTCTCGCGGCATCCGTCTGGATGTTGGCCATCGCGTCCTCCACGGCCTCCTGCAGTTCGCCCCGGCGAACATAGTCCTCCAGAGCCTGCACTGTCTCGGGCGTGGCGTTTCCTTCAAGATGGATATGGATCTCCACCTTGATTGGCGCAGAGTTCCCCATTCCGGCAGCCGGGATCACTTCCGCAGCCGCTGCCGCCAGATTCTCAGTGTTGGAACCGTTATAAGACGCCGCATCGTTGTAGGCCGTGTGAGCGGTGGTGCTTTTTGCCATCAGCCCCGACACATTGCCGGTACCGTCAGCGTAGGAAGCCACATCCCCGTAATTGGCGTTCACGTATGCAAGCTGTGCGGAGATGTCTGCGGGCAGCACGGTTTCTCCGCCCTGCATCCGCATCAACTCCGGTCCTTCCTCACCCACCCAGGCCCAGCCCGGAGGCGCATTGGATGTGCCGGAAGCATAAGCGCGCACACTGGTGTAGGCGCTGTCCATGTAAATTCCGCTTCCGACGTAAACCCTTCCTCCTGCCAAAGCCTTGTTCGCCGCCTCTGCCAGCTGAGAATAGGCGGTTTGAACCTGCGGCAGCATATCCGCTGCTCCGTCAATGTAGCCCTGGATCGTGGCCTGCCCGCTGATTTTGGCCTCGTCTCCCAGATCCATGGCCTCAATATCATCGGCAAGTTCCTGCTGCAGCTCGTCCATGGCCTCAGAAAAACCCGTCTTGAGTTCGGCTACACTTCCGGCGGCGGCCTCCTGCTCTTCCTGGAGGGCCTGCCAGTTGGTGACCATAGCCCGCAGATCTTCATCGCTGGCGTTGGCAAGGCCGGCGATGGCGTTCACGCTGTCCTGGCTTCCGTCCGCAAAGCTGGCGATCACATCGCTCAAACCCTCAATATCCGCACTGCGCTGCGTCAGGGACTGCAGATTGGCATTGTAGTCCTGCCAATACGCGATCTGGCTCTCCAGCGCGGAATTGATGCTGCCCGCGCTGGTTTCCACCACGTCAGCCGCCTCGTCCCATAAAGCATACTGCCCAGAAATGGAATCCAGCGCGGCGTTGTACGCCTCGTTGTAGGCTTCCGTCAGCGCGGCCACTTGTTCGGTGGTATTCCCGATGACGTCCTGCAGTTCCTGGGTCTGGCGGGCCGCCTCAGCCTCGGCCTCCGTCTGAGCTTCCGTTGCACCTGTCAGGCGGTCATAGGCGTCCTGGGCGTCATTGATCACCGTCTCCGCTTCAGCAAGGGCCGCGTTGTCTTTTTCAACAGCCTTTGTGTAGGTATCAATGGCGTCCTGGGCATCGAACATCTCTGTGTTATATCCCAGCAGAGCATTTTGCAGCTGAGAATATTCCGACAGTTCTTCTGCGGTTAAGGCGACTTGCTTACTGTCCAGTTCATTCATCCGGTCCAGGGCAGCCGTCCGGTTTTTCTCCAAGGTCTCCATTCTGATTTGGGCCTCGGTGAGCTTGATGGAGTTTGCGGCAGCTTCGGTCATTACGGAGTTGTAATCCTCATACAGAGAATTCATATACTCCTGATATGCCTGCGCCTCGGCATTTGCTTTCCATGCGGCGGTCTGCTGCCGGAGAGCCTCTGTGCCGCCCTCAATAGCACCGGTCTCCAGATCAATATAATTGGTCAACTCCGGAATGGCGTTGCATAGCAACGACAGCGTATTGAGGTATGTGCGGCTGTGCTCGTTGGACGCCTCGGTCCCTTCTCCCAGCGCCTCCAGCTTGTCGATGTAGATCTCCGCTACCTCCGCTGTGGCGCGGGTCTGGCTGGCGGTTTCCTGATAGGTACCTCCCGCCTCGTCCATTGCCTCTTGCATATCACGGGCAGCGGTAGTCAACTCCTTCACGGAGGGAACGCCATTGTCCGCCGCATCCGCCAGAGCGACCACCGCAGCAGTAATGCCGGCGACTGCCGCAGTCACGCCCATAATGATATTGACGCCGGGAATGGAAGCGGACAAGAGGGCAGAGGCCGCCGCCGCAAATTTAGCTCCCACAGAATACGCCATCAATGCCGCAGTCACCGTTCCAATCACTGCCGCGCCGGCGGCGATACCCTTGATAACACCGGGGTTATTCTGTACGAATCTGTCCAACCCGGAGAAAACATCGGTTCCGACTTCGTACAGAGTGCGCATCTCTGGAATAAACTGCTCCCCGATGGTGGTTCTCAAGGCGTCCCACGCACTGTTCATCAGCGTCAGCTGGCCGTTCATATTGTCCAGCTTGACATTGGCCATACGCTGGGCCGCCCCGGTGCAGTTGTTGATACTGTTGGTCAGGGAGGCATAGTCGGCATCTGTGGCATTCAAAATAGCCAGCAGGCCATTATAACCGCGCTGGCCGGCGATTGCCTGGGCATTGTTGACGCGCTCGGCTTCGGTCATCTGCTCGAAGTATCCGCGCAGCTCATCGATGGTGGCGCCGAAGTCTTTCATGGTGCCGTCCGCCCTGACTGCAGAATACTCGTACTCGCCAAAGGCCGCGCCGGTAAGGGTAACGCCCTCCAGGAGCCCGTTGAACGTGTTCCGCAGGGCGGTACCGGCGATACTGCCCTTGACGCCGCTGTTGGCCATAAGTCCCATAGCTACGGCTACGTCCTCAATGCTGTACCCCAGCGCCCCGGCCACGGACGCGCTCATTTTGAACGTCTCGCCCATGATGGCCACATTGGTGTTGGAGTTGGTGGCCGCCGCGGCCAGGACATCTGAGAAGTGGGCCGTGTCCTTTGCCGTCAGTCCGAAGGCGCTGAGGCTGTCGGTCACGATGTCCGATACCATAGCCAGGTCTTCCCCGGAAGCCGCCGCCAACTGAAGGACGCCGTCCATGCCTTGCAGCATATCGGCCGCGTCCCAACCTGCCATAGCCATGTATCCCATGGCATCGGCGCTTTCTTTGGCGGTAAACTTGGTTGTGGCGCCCAGTTCCTTCGCCTGGGCGGACAGCGCGGCCATTTCCTCGTTGTTGGCTTGGGATAAAGCCTCCACATCGGACATAGCCGCCTCAAAATCTCCGGCGGCGCCAACGCACTCCACAAAGGCGTCTTTGACTTCTCCCAGCACATTGACAATTTCAGAAGTAATTGCGGACTGCGCGATTGCGTCAAACGCCTGGGTGGTCTGTTCCCCGAAGCTGGCCGCGCTGTCGGCGGCCTTGTTCTGCTGCGCTTGCAGTTCTTTGATCTGCTCGGTAAGGCGGGCGTCGGCCTGGGCCAGATCCGCCGTATCCACACCGGCCTCCTGGAGTTTCTGGCTGGTGGCCTCTAACCGCTGCTTCTGCCGCTCCAAAGCCTCTTCGGTGCTTTTGATGCGCTGCTCCAGCTTCAGCTTTTCCCGCTCCAGTCCAGCGGTAGAGCCGGTGGTTTCGTTGATCTCCTTCTGGAGCAGATCGTGTTGCTGCTGAAGATTGGCCAGCTTGGTTGTGGTGGAGGCGACCGCCTGCTCCTGCTTCTGATAACTGGAGACATTGGCTTGCAGCTTTTGAAGGTTCTGTACCTCCTTGCCCAACTTGGAAAATTCCTGCTGCGCCTTACTGAAGGTCCCCTGGAAATTGCCGTTCAGAGACGCATTCAGGGCAAACAGCATTTCGTACTCTTTCCTATTTGCCACGTCTGCTCGCCGCCTCCTTTCTCCGCTGTTCGTTTTCCGCCTCTATCATGTTGTTGGCCATGATCCAGGGACCTAACTCCACCAAAGGCAGCGCCAGCCATTCAAAGGCTGGCGTGTTGTTATTTCTCGCCAGGATCAGGCATTGCTTCCGGAGCCAGCGCCCCCCGTCACCCGCCTTGACCCCGACTGCAGTAAAAAACGCCGCGCGGCGGAACAAATTGCCCGGAACTCCGGCAGCGGAAGAGCGTACAGCGCATCGGTGGTGATCGTCCGAAATCCGTCAGCATTGCGGTACGTGCAGGCACGCGCAGCCATTGCCGTCAGATATTCGGGGGTGAACTCGGCAATGACTGTGGTCACGTTCCGGTTCAGGAGCTCACGCTCAATGGAGGTACTGTCTTTGCCGCTGAGAGTCTTCCAGTTGAAGGTCAGCTTTTCGTAGGTCTCCCCCTGGTAGGTAAACGGCTCCTGAAACACATGGGTGTAGGAGCCAATGTCCTTCTGGGCCTGGGCTTCCTTCTCCAGCTGCTCCGCCTGTTCAGCGGAGTCCTGGACGGTGGTCCGATTTTCGTCATTCATGAAGAAACTCCTTTCGATTTCAATAACGCCCGGTGCGCAATCTGCAGCACCGGGCGTTTCTCTTAGCTATAGCCCAACGCCTTGCGGACGTCGGCCATGTAGTCCTTGCCGTTGACGCGGAAGATCATGTTGCGCTTATCGATGTACCACAGTTCCGCGCCATTGCGGTAGGCCGCGTACAGATACACATCGAACTGCCCAGTGGAGTCGGCAGCAGTGGCAGGAGCAACAGTGCCGGATTTCATATCCTTGGGACGAGCGATGAACACGTACTTGTTGGCCCACGTGCCAATTTCCGCATCCTCAATGTCCCAAAACTCCTCCGCCACGCGGAGTTCGATCTGGTGCTTGCGCTGCTCCAAAAACAAGGCGAAGGTTTTCGGGTCGGAATGGCTCAGGAACTTCATTCCCAGTACCATATTCTTGATCATTCCCATGATGGGAACGTCGACTTCGCCCATCATGCCGGAGCCCATGAGCGTGACGACCATGTTGGTAATATCCGGGAGAGTGATGGTGGCAAGGCCCACCTCGTTGACGCTGTCCTCATAGACACGGAAATTGATATATGCGGCAGGATATTGTGTCATAGCTTTTCTCCCTCCTTCTTACGCCGCCAGAGCCGATTCAACATAGCTGGTATCGTACTCCAGGATGAAGTCGCACTGCTGCATGGGGCTGGGCGGCGTAATGTAGATGTGGATGTGGAGGATACCTGCCATCAGATCCAACAGATTGTTCTCGTTCTCCAGCATCACCGCTCTCGCTCCCAGCAACCGCTCTGTACCGACCAGCCCCGACAGCCAGATATTGCAGGTGTCCAGGATAGAGTCGATCAGCCGCCGGTTCATGGGTTTATCCAGCTTGCTCCAGAAGGTCCGAATGAGCGTATTGCCGACCCAGTCGAACATCCGGGAAACGGGGATAAACATATCCTTGACATCCGTGTTGCCAGGATAACAGGCGGTGTAATTGCCCTTGGCAACCCAGCCGCCCACCAGGAAGTTGACAGCTGTGACCACTCCGTAATCTCCGGCCACGATGTTGACCTGGGGCCAGCTGAGATTGATCTCCGTTCCATCTTCCAAGCAGCAGGTGTCCATCTTGAGAGCCTTGTTGCTGGGACTCTCGTAGGGGCAGCCGGAGTTGAGCGTATCCACCTTTGCCATCAGGCCCGCCAACTGCGTGGACAGATGGAACTTGTAATCGCCCAGCTTGACCATGGGCCAGCAGACGATCTGATTCTCGTCCACGAAGTTGTTCTTGTTTTTGTACCCGGCCAGCTGGGAATATTCGGTGACACCCTCCGCGCTGGAGTCTGCATCGATCAGGCACTTGCCATGGAAGAGGCCCATAATGCCTGCCGACTTGGTGGCCATGATTGCCGCAACAACGGTGTTGTGGGACCAACTGGGGGCGCAGAAAGTATCGGGAATCTTTCCGACGGCGGTCATACAGTCATCCACATGGCCGATGCCTTCCACGATGTCCGCCAGGACAACCTCATTAGGAGCGACCGCCGTGTAGTTGATCGTAAGTTTGTCCGCGTTATAGGAGGAACCGGTTTCCAGAAGTTCAACTACGCAGGAGTCTGTCTTATCATCGTAGTAGACACTGTAGTCCTCGTCCTCCGCCAGCACCGTTTCGCCGCTGGTGACGTTGACAGTGCTGCTGATTGCCGCCAGAGGCAACCGAACCATGTGTTCATCCACGTCATACTCCTGCGCAGCCACGTCGTCCTTCATCTTGGCCGGGTCCATGACGTTGCAGAAGATCACCGGTTGGCAGCCGAACAGCTGAAAATGGGAATAGATGAACTCGCACAGGGGATAGGTCTCCCAGTCATAGGAAAAGCCCAGCTTCGCCACCGCCTCGTCCCAACTGGTGCAAAGGATGGGGGTGTTGACCTTGCCGGGCTTGGATGCTGTATGAATAGGGGCAACCCCTGTCACATAGGGAAGTCCGGAATCCGCCACAACGGGGATGCTCACCGCTGTAGCCTGTTCCAGAACATGAATGCCAAGATTCGCCATGGGTTATGCCCTCCTTACTTGTTTTCGTTTTTCTTTGCCCGGTCTTGCTTTACCTGCTCAGCCAACTTTACATAGTTGGCGTGCATGGCGTTTCCAGGGGTCTTGATCTTCAGCCGCATCGTCGGCAGAGAGTCTCCGGGAATCAGAAGCGTCTTGATCAGCGGGTACTTCTCAACCGCCTTCTGGACCTCAGACAGCGCATGGGCCCGGTCGCCGCGGTAGATTGTACCGTTCCGGATCAGACCCGCGATGTTCGGTCCGATGTAAATATAAAAGCCGGAGGGCGGACCTCCAGCTTTTACCTTATTCTTCGGAGTCGATGTGTTGTCTGTAGAAACCGTGGGCGGCTCCTGGGCCGGTTCGGCCACAGCCGGGACCTGGTCCTGATTCTCCAATGTTGCTGCATCCTTTTTTGCCATAAGATACCTTCCTTTCAATGACGGGGAGATGCCACGTAGTGATCATCTCTCCTAAATAAAATGGCGAAACTGCGGTCTGATTCGGATTCCCGGGGTACACCAGCGTCTCCACTCCGGCATCCAAATCCAGCTTAAACTGCCCACCAATGACCACTTCTTCCAGGAGGGCAATGCGCGTCCGTTCCATCAGGTTCAAAAGCGCCAACTTGCCCTCCTGCTCATTCTCGTGATACACACAGAAACAGGTGCGTACCACAGCAGTGGACTGCATGAATTTCCCGCCGCCGGGGCGCTGGACCATCGCATCCTTGCTGGTAACGATCTCATGGGTGGTGAAGGGGGCTTTCCTGGCGTAGGAGCGCAGTTCCGGCAGGCAAGGTGTGTACACCGTAGCCGGCCGGTCAGCAGGTGGCTCCATATCCTCCTCCTGGGGCTGAACGGGGAGCAGCAGGTCCCCGGTGTGTTCCTCGCTGAATTCTTTCAGTTGCTCCAGTAACGTGATCTTTGTCATGGCGTCACCTCATGTAGCCGCTCAGGATAGCGAGGACGTTGTGGTCAAGGTCTTTCTCGAAGGACTTCATGGCATCCTCCGCCAGCGTCTTCTCCACATCCTCGCTCCCAAGCATCTGGGGGACGGACGGGCCAAACAATTCCTCGATCTCATCCTTGCCATTGGAGGTCATGCCGCCTGTCCGCTCGAAGATGCCGGTGTGTCCGGTACCCATCCGGGCCACGAAGGCCCGCTCGAAACTATACGGGGATGTGCTTTTGAGGACATGACCGGAAGCGGCCACGCTGGGGTACATCAGCCTCCAGTGATCCCCTCCGGCCATGACGGGCAGCCGCCCGCTGGTGTCCTTGGTCGGTTGGTGGGGTGAAGCCCCATCAAAGCGGAACAACGGAATGCGCGCCCCACTGAAACGGACAAAGGCTTGCACTCCGCTGTCGTATGAATAGGTTACCTGGACGTTTTCGTTCTCCCGGATATTGGCGGCAGATATAGCGTACCGCTCCCGGACGGCGCTCACATTGGAGCGGCGCAGACGGGCTACAGCCTTATTGATGGCGCTGCGAACCGCTTTCTCTACGCCGCCTTCTACGCCGGCCAGCAATTTGGCAGCACGATCCACCGCCTCCTGACCGGCCACAGACATCTGTATGCCGGCGAACCCGCCGCCATCGGTGGGGCCTAGGTATTCTCCCCCGCCGATGCGTATACGTGCCTCCCGGCTGATGCCGCTCTCGCTCACTGTGCCATCGCCTCCAATTCAACGTGTAGCATCCCCATGTGGCTGGTGGATGCAACCACATAGTATCTCTGAAAGAACCTGCCGCCCTCGCGGGTGGCAATCTCCAGGCTGGCCCCCTGCTTCGGAACCTTGCCGCCAATGTCCTCCTGGGCGCAGTAGAGTGTGGCGGTCATCATGTGGAGGCCCTGGACATGGTCATCGGTCAGGCGGTCACGCTTTTCTTGCACGGGACCCTCCAGCACCACGGGAATATCCGGGTATTCCTCCCCGTCATATCGGATGGTGCGGTTCTCGGCGAACTCGCTGGTATTCAGAAAGATTTTGTGGATGTCCCGCTTGACCATGTCCTTGAATTTGCTCATTGCACAATATCTCCCGTGCTGAGAGCGGGCGGAGTGTCTCCATCATCCGGCGTACCCGCCGCCACGATCAGCACAGCCCTCTCGTGGTTGTTCTTGGCCCCGGAGATATCCACGCCCAAGTCCTGGGCCATCTGCACCAGGTCATCTTTCGGCATACGCTCCAGCCGTTTCACCTCAGTTGAATCTCCATCACCCTCATCGCCCTCCCCCGGGATCTCAGCGGGGGACATATCGCCAGGGGTATCCTGCGGCGCCCCTGGCTCCGTATCGCTACCAGGGAGCAGCACAGGAGGCGCGCAGGGGGCCTCAGCGGGGAGCGCGCAGGGGGCCTGCGTGGGGGCGTCCGCATAGACGGCGACATCCAGGGCCACCAGCCGGGCGGCCTCCTCGTCCGAGAGGGTCACAAACTCCCCTTTGGCCACGGGTAGCACCCGCCCCTTCTCATCCCTACGGCCATAGACGCCGGCCTTAATTACAACATCACGCATCTCAGCCCACCGCTTTCTTGGCCCGGATGAAGGGGCAGTAGTTCTTGGGCGCAGACAGGGGACGGGAGGCCAGACGGAGCTTGCGCATATCCTTGTCCTGGTCCAGGGTGAACTTCGGCACCCGGATGCCGGGGTGGGAGGTGTACTCGGTGCTGCCGTAGTCGATCTGGGTGATCTGGCCGTACATGAAGTGCCCGCAGTTGGGGGCGGTGACCATGGCCTCATCCACAGGGAAATAGGACTTGTTCTTGCCGTCCTTATCCTCGTAGCTCTCATCCACGGAGATCAGATTCAGCCGGAACCCGCCAAAGTTGATGGTACCTAGGAACACCACGCCAGTGTAGGCGGAGAGTTGCTCGTTGATGGTGCCGATAGCGATTCCGCTGTTCTTGTCCAGCAGCCTCTGAAGGTCATCGAACTGCAGGATGCCATCTGCCGTCTGCGTGCCCAGCAGCAGATCGGCTGTGGGCAGGCCGCGATAGGACAGCATCCGGCACATAGCGATCACGTCTGAGCGCATCTCCATGAAGTTCTCCCAGGGTTTCGCCGGGGTGTAGAGGTGGTCGCTGGTGCCCTCGTAGAACTTCACGCTGAGGGCCTTGCCCTTGGTCTGATCGTCCACATACTCCTGGATGAAGCAGGCGTTCTCCAGCATGGTGTTGACGGCCATCCACTCTTCCCGGCGGCGGATACGCAGATCCATGTCGCGCATATCGTCCCGCTGGAGCCGGGCGGCCCGCTGGGCGGGGGTGGAGTTGGCGTAGAGGGCCTCGCCGAAGCCGCGCTTTCTCAGTTCGTCCACGGTCAGCAGCCGGGACACGCCGACGAAGGCCGGCTGGAGCTCGTGGATCTCATAGCCGATGCGGTCCATGGGGATGTCCCCGATGCGCTCAGAGACGAATGCCGCCATCTTCCGGTCGCCCTTGCGGTACTCGGTCAGAACCTTGTCGGCGGCGAACACATCCCCCTCCCCGGTGGGGAAGTAGCGGTCGCGGAAGAAGAACGTGTTGGGCACGACCTCCTCCATGATCGCCATGAGGATGTAGGTATCAAAGAAATTCAAAGTTGCAGGCATGGTTTTATTCCTCCTTTAGGGGGCCGGCGTTGCGGCCTTGAAGACGATGCTATAGGTGCGGAGCCTGTCCTTATCGGCCTGGGTAATGGTGTACCCCTCGGCCACCGTCACCTTCTCCGGATCAAAGCAACCGGCGACGTAGACATCCACGGGGACGTCCTCGGCGGTACCTACCTCGGTGTCGTCGCACAGGATGCAGTCCGGAGCATAGGTGTCCGCCGTTTGCCCCTCGGCGGCGGCAGCGGGCTCCTCCCCCATGATGTGCAGCAGGCCGTCCTTGGCGGACTTCGCCAGGAGGGTCCCCCGCTTATAGATCGCAGCGGTGGACAGTTTGGCGATAATACCGCCGTCCACACGGGTGGGCGGGTTGAGGCCAGTGATCAGGCCGTCATACTCCATGCTGCCGAGTTTCTGATGCAGTTCCTTAGCCATGGATTACTTCTCCTCCTTTCCAAAAAGGGCCTTGACTTCGGCACGGGCGCTGGCCATGCGCTGGTCAGGCGTCTGGGACTCCGCGGGGGGCGGGTTCCCAGGGTCGCCCGCCGCAGGGACGCCCTGGGCGCCGGACGCCTGGGCGTCATCCTCCAGGTCGCCCAGGAACTTCTTGCCCTGCTGGGCTGCCTTCTGGGCGGCGCGGTAGGTCATCTCCTGGGCGGTGCAGGCGTTCTCGCCGTACTTCGCCGCCTGTACGGTGTCCGCGTCATACAGGGCCGCCACCGCGTCGATCTCCTGGATGCGCTTCTGCTCCGCCTGAACGGCGGCGCTGACGGCATCCGGGCTGGGCTGGGGCACAGGGGTTCCGCCGCCCGCAGGCGCGGACACGGCGGCCTTGGCCTCGGCTATCAGCGCCTCGGCCAGCTCCGGGTTCTCCGCCCGGAGCTCCTCAAGATTCTTTGCCATGGTTTTTCCTCCTTCGCTGCCGGTCTGCGCCGGCGGGTTTGTATTTGTCTTAACCGGAGCCGGAACCCTGGTTTTGAC
>CAJTVO010000032.1 GCA_910579485.1 uncultured Oscillospiraceae bacterium
TGATGAATATCTGACGGCCGCTCTCGGTGGACAGGGCGTAGATCCCCGCCTCCGGAGAGGTGGCCAGGATCTTCAGCTGGGGCACCTTCTCGATGTCCTCCTGTCGGAGGAGGACACCGAACGGTACAAAAAGCTGATCAACCACACCACTCAGCTCTACTGGCCGGAGGACGAGCTGTCCGGCATCGTCTGGGACACCCTGGGCTCCTACTTCGCCGGGGACCGGACGCTGGATGACTCCATTGGACTTCTTCAGAACCGGGTGGGGCTGTATCTGAACGAGAGCCGCTAGACCCGTTCTCCCAGGCACACAGCTTCGCCGCCTGCGTTTCCGCAGGCGGCGAAGCCGTTCTTTGGGTCGTTGTCTCGCATTGAAAGCTCTTTTTGATCCCTTTTCCCGAGGGAAAAGATCATACCTCCCTCCTTCCGCGCTTCCCGGCCGGGAGGTACACGCACAGGGCGCTTCGGTCGTCGTCCCCGTGCCGCCGCTGGTAGGCCTCCCGGAGCACGAGGCTGGTCAGCACGTTGGGGTCGCTCCCCTGCCACCCGGCCAGAAGGTCCTGGAGCCACTGGTCGTCCCCGCTGTCGGCCACGCCGTCGCTGACCATCAGCAAAAACGTGTTCTCCTCCAGGGGGAACCGGATGGCCTGGGGCTCCGCGCCGGAGTCCTGGAGACCCGCCGGGAGGGACGCTCCCGCCAGCCGCCGGACGGATCCCTGGCGCTTGATATACGTGGGCGCCGCGCCGTACTTGTAAAGCGCCGCCTGACCGGCGGAGAGGTCCGCCGCCAGCAGGTCGATGGTGGTGAAGCTCCCCTGCTCGTCGCTGCGGAGGTTCAGGGCGGCGTTCATGGTCCGCAGGGCCGTCTCCGGCGCGATGCCCGCCTGAAGGAACTGCTCCAGCAGCCGCAGGGCCATCTGGCTCTCCCGCTGGGCCTCCCGGCCGCTGCCCATGCCGTCGCTGAGGATGGCGTACAGGGTGCTCCCGGTCCGGAACCAGGTGAGGCTGTCTCCGCACAGGCGCTGGCCCTCCTTGGGCTCCGCTCCCAGGGCCACCTCGTGGCACAGCTCCTTCCCGGTGGCGGCGGGAGCCTCGGCGGCGGACATGGCCTGGGCCACCAGCTCCCCCAGCTGGGTGTACTGCCCCCGGCTGCGCTCCCGCTCCCGGGCCAGCTGGCGGCGGTACTGCCGCCTGAGCAGCAGGGCCGTCACCTCCGTATTGATAGCGGAGAGGAGCTGGGGAAAATGGATGCACCGGGAGGCGAAATGGACGGCGAAGTCCGATGCCTCCGCCCTTCCCCGCTCCAGCATCAGAGGCGTGGCGTCATTGAAAGCGTTGAAGGTGGATACGTACTCCTTGTTCCAGCACAGGTCCCGGAGGGCGCACCCCCGGCACACCACCTCCGCCGCGCGGTCGAAGACTACGGCGGGGTTCTCCTCCTTCTTGGGCTGCTGGGATGGGACCAGGCTCTCCCCCAGGGCCCGCAGGGCCTCGGCGCTCAGGCGCAGCCGCTGGCGCAGGCTCTCCGAGTCCCGGGGGGCCTTCCGCCTGGGGATCACCGCCTCCCGTAGCAGCAGGGAGCAGTAGTGGCACAGCACCCCGGACAGGACCGTGCAGGCGGCCATCCGCAGCAGGCTCTCGCTCCCGATGCCCATCTGCAGGGCGTAGGCCAATTCCACCGCCAGCGTGGCCCCGGCGGCGGCCGCCGGACGGAACCACCCCTGCCGGAACCACTTGGTATCCCGAAAGGCGGAGAGCACCGCGTAGATCAGCACCAGGATCCCGCAGCCCCGCAGCGCCGGGGCGAAGGGCAGGAATACCAGGCTTCCTCCGATCCCCCCCGCCAAAGCGGCGAGGCCGTACTTCCCGGGCCGGCAGGCCGCCAGGAAGCCAGCCGCCAGCGGCGCGCGGCCCTCCAGACAGCACCCGGCGGCGAAAAAACCTACCGCCCCGTAGCCCGCCAGCCGGAGCGCCTCTCCCGCGGTGGCCCGTTCCAGGGTAATGTTGGCGATTTTCATAGCTTGTCCCCTTCTCTGCTGTGATTTGTATCATTGTAACAGAGAAGGAGGAAGAAATCTGTCGGGAAATATGCGGGGGGAATGGGTGGGGGAAAGAAATCGCAGGGAGCAGAAAAATTGCAACAGCCGGTCGATGGACCCAGGCCGCGGGATATGATATACTGTCTTCCATATGATCGAAAGGGGCGGCCCGATGTTTTCATTGGGCCGCCCCTTTATGCTTGTTCCGTCATGAAGATAAGGTCACAGGTGCCGCGAAAGCTCTTTGATCCATTCGGGCCGGTACTCGCCCTCCAGGATCAGTTCTCCGTTGCGATAGACGGCCACTTCCGCGAAGCCGTTCCGGTTGTCATAGAAAACCACCTCATCGCAGTAGGGCAGCACGGCCCGGAGACCGTCCCACCGCTTTTGAAAGCGCTTTCGGACCATCGCTCCCGGAATATCGTGGCCGCCCAGGGCCACGCGGTTAGCGATGCGCTTCTCGCTCTCCTCCGCGGTATCCAGCCCGATGTAGTACAGCCGGACGTGGTACCCCAGTTCTCCGACCCGCCGGACCGTCTTCCGCACCTGATGGCCGGACAGCGTGGTCTCCTGGGTGAAGCTGGCCCCGCCGCGGATACAGTCCTCCATGATCCGGACCGCCCTCCTGCCTCCCGCAAGGGGGTCGCCGCCGGACTGGGCGGTCAGCTTGTCAATGTCGATGATGACCCCCAGGTCCGTGGTCCGGCTCTTCAGAACGCCGGTAAAGCTGCTCTTGCCCACGCCGTTCACTCCGCCGACGATGGTGTAGATCTTCATTAGGCAGTATCCCCCTTTCAGCCTGCGCCGCGTTACTCTTCCGCCCCGCCGTCCAGGTATGCCGGTAAAAACCGCGCCAGGCTCCGGGCGATGTACGCCGCGTTCTCCTCCCGGAGGACCGTATCCTTCTTCGTGCGCAGATGGGGGATGTAGTACCCCAGCCCCGCCAGATACCGGCAGGCGCACACCGTTACATGGAATTTGAACTTCCGGTTGTCCGAGGGATAGTACTGCAGGCCCTTGGACAGCACATGGGGGCGCATCTCCTCCCCCTCCGGAAAGGACGACTCCAGCGCCTCCAGCAGCGCTCCGTCCCAGCGGCTGTACTTGGAGGGGATCAGCAGCAGCTCCTCCCCGTCGCCCACGCAGTCCAGATCGATGAACAGGCACTGAGACGCCTTGTCGATATGCCGCTTCTTGAAGGCCGAGGCCCCCAGGAGGCTCCGCTCGTTGTTGTCCAGAAACACCAGGCACACCCGCTTGCCGGGCCGCACCTCCCTGGCGGCAGCCATCAGCGCCAGCACGCCGGAGGAGTTGCCGTTGGCGTTGCTCTGGTTGGCCGGGCCGTAGGCCGCAAGCCACAGGCCCGCCACCGCCAGCACCAGGAACAGGGGCAGCATCAGCCCCGGCTGGTCCAGCGGGAAGCTGACCGCCAGCGCCAGCAGGAACGCCGCTGCCGCCAATGCCAGCGCCGCCGCCAGGTGGTAGCAGATGTGCGCTAACACGTTGGCGGGCAATACGAAATCAGGTATCAGCATCCGGGAGCCGGTGTCGTAGTGGGCGCAGAGGAAGATATCGGCCCGGTCCGGGTCGCCCGCTACCACGTTGACGCTGCCGTTCCATTTGCCGTAGGTCTCCTCCCCGGCCTTCCATCCCGCCCGCTTCAGCTCCCGGAGCAGCCACTGGCGGAACTCCCGCTTCTGAGCCCCGGTCTTCCGCACCGGGTGGACTGTCAGCAGGTATTTTTTTAAGCTGTCGATGCCTTCCATTCCCTTCTCCTCACAATCCCGCCCGATACTCCGCCGCCGCGTCCAGCAGCTCCTCCGCGCCCGCCAGCAGGGCGGAGGTCACGCGCTGTCCGCCGGTGAGCCGGGCCAGCTCCTCCTTGCGGCGCTCCCGGTCCAGCCGGACCACCTGGGTATAGGTACGGCCCTCCCGCTCCCCCTTTTCCACGGAGAAGTGGGTGTCCGCCATGGCCGCCAGCTGGGGCAGATGGGTGACGCACAGCACCTGCTTGCGCCTGCTGACCTGGGCCAGCTTCTCCGCCACCTTCTGGGCCGCCCGGCCGCTGACGCCGGTATCCACCTCGTCGAACACCAGGGTCCCGATCAGCTCGTTCTCCGCCAGCACGTTTTTCAGCGCCAGCATGATCCGGGCCAGCTCGCCGCCGGAGGCCACCTTGTTGATGGGACGCAGCTCCTCCCCCACGTTGGCGGACATCAGGAAGCGCACCACGTCGATCCCCAGGGCGTCGGGCTCCTTCTCCTCGAAGCAGATGGCGAAGCGGACCTTGGGCATATCCAGCTGCCGCAGCTCCTCCTGGATGCGCTCCTCCAGACGCTTGGCCGCCGCCTTCCGGGCCTCGGACAGTGCCCGGGCGGCTTTCATCGCCCTGCCCCGTTCCTTCTCCAGCTGCTTCTCCAGCCGGGCGGTGGTGTCGGCGGCAAAGGCAATCTGGTCCAGCTCCTCCCGGCACTTCTCCAGGTAGGCCAGCATGTCCTCCACCGTGGGGCCGTACTTCTTTTTCAGGCGGTAGAGCAGGTCCGCCCGGCCCTCCAGCTCGTCCAGCTCACGGGGGCTGAAATCGAAGGAATCCTGGAGGTCACGGAGGGTCTCCGCCACGTCGTAGGCCTCCGAATAGAGGCCCTCCAGCCGCTCGTGGAGCTTCCCGAACCGGTCGTCCAGCCCCTTTACGCCGGAGACCGCCCCGGCGGCCTCCCGCAGCTCCGACACCGCGCCGCCGCCGTCGTCCCCGCCGGTAAGGCTCCACACGGCCCCCTGGACGGCGGACATGAATTTCTCGCCGTTGCGCAGCAGGTTCCGCCGCTGGAGAAGGACCTCCTCCTCCCCCGGCTTCAGCTGGGCCTTCTCCAGCTCCTGGATCTGGAAGGCGAGGCTGTCCATGCGCCGCTCCTTCTCCGCCTCGTCCATCTGCAGGGACTTCAGCTTCTTCCGGGTGGCCTCCATGGCCTCGTAGCAGGCGGCGTAGGCCTCCAGCTCCGCCTCCACCCGGCCGAAGCTGTCCAGGTAGGCGCCGTGCTGTTCCTCGTCCAGCAGCTGCTGCCCGTCGTGCTGGCCGTGGATGTTCAGCAGCGCGCCGCCGATCCGCCGCAGCTGGGCCACCGTCACCGGCCTGCCGCTCACGCGGCAGGCGTTCTTCCCGTCGGCGTAGATCTCCCGCTGGAGCAGGAGCTCCCCGTCCTCCGCCTCCAGGCCGCACTCCTCCAGGGCCGCCAGAGGCGGCACGCCGGAGAACATGGCGCTGACGAAGGCCTTCGCCGCGCCGGTGCGGATCAGGTCCCGGCTGGTCCGCTGGCCCAGCACGGCCCCCATGGCATCGATCACGATGCTCTTTCCGGCGCCGGTCTCGCCGGTCAGGGCGTTGAAGCCCTCGTCGAAGGTGATGTCCGCCTCCTCGATCACCGCGATATTTTCAATATGCAGCAGCTGTAACATCGTGCGTTCTCCTTTTTCTCACGCTCCACAGGCCCGCTTACTTCAGCATCTCGTGGATGTCCTCGCAGAATCCCTTTGCCATCTCGGCGTCCTTCATGACCAGCAGGGCCGTGTCGTCTCCCGCCAGCGTGCCCACCATGCCGGAGATGCTCATGCCGTCCATGGCCGCCGCCGCCGCGTTGGCCAGGCCCGCCATGGTCTTGATGACCACGATGTTCTGGGCGGAGTCCACGCTGATGATGCTCTCCCGGAAAATGGTGCGCAGCTTGTCCGCCACGTTGAGCTTGTTGCGCTGGCTGGAGACGGTATAACGGTACCGCCCCTGGCCAATCGGCTCCTTGATGAGGTGGAGCTGCTTGATGTCCCGGGAAATGGTGGCCTGGGTGCAGGTCACGCCCTGCTCCTGAAGCTTCTGCTGCAATTGCTCCTGGGTGTCGATGGCTTCCCGCTCCACGATCTCCAGAATACGGCGCTGACGGTCATTTTTCATATCCAATGCCTCCTGTCATTTTTGTCCTCAGAATGTCGTAAATGCTTTTATCGGTCAGCCGGAGCAGCTCCGTCTCGTACCGGGAACGGCTGACGCGCACCTGGTCGCCCTGCCGCAGGGCGAAGGCCTTGCCGCCGTCCACCGAGAGGTAGACCTGCTTCCGGTTCAGCTCCGCCGGGGACACGGTCACCGTTCCCGCGGCGGAAAGTACAAAGGATTTGGTGAAGACTGAGTGGGCGCAGATAGGGCTGATGACGAAATTCCGCGCCGTGGGCTCCACGATGGGCCCCCCCGCCGAGAGGGAGTACCCCGTGGACCCGGTGGGCGTGGCCACCACCACGCCGTCCCCGCAGAAGAGGCCCAGCCGGTCCTCCCCCGCCGATACCTGAAGCCGGACCACCCGGGCCATGGCCCCCTTGGTGATCACCGCGTCGTTGAGGGCGCTGCCGGTATAGACCGTCCGGCCCTCCCGCTGGACGGTCACGTCCAGCATCATCCGCTTCTCCCGGCGGAAGCGGCCCGAGGCCAGATTTTTCAGCAGTCCCAGCTCTCCCGCCTCCAGGTCCGACATGAACCCCAGGCTCCCCAGGTTCACCCCCAGCACCGGGACGCCCCGCATGGAGGCCGCCCGGGCCAGGTGCAGGATGGTCCCGTCCCCGCCGAAGGCCACCACCAGGTCGCTGCCGCGCAGCTCCTGCTGGAGGGGCCGCAGGGGCACGCCGAACTGCCCGTCCCCGCCCTCCGGCTTGAAGGGCAGGCAGTAGACCGTGGACAGGCCCACGCTCTTCAGGATGGACTCCGCCGCCTTCGCCGCCGACAGGCCCTTGTCCCGGTAGGGGTTGGGACATAATATCACACGTTTCATCACACGTACCTCCGTGTTGGTCCGAACCCGGTCATCTGTTCAGGCGGCAGCGTGCCACAACCGCGCCGTCATCGTCTGTACCGGCAGCCATAAATCCGCACCCGAGAAACGTCTTTCCTGATATCTCGTTCTCAGGGTGCCATGCCGCATACACACTCTCCGCTCTGCCATAAGGAAATGTCCGGATATAGTCCAGCAGCAGCCTGACCGCTGCCCTTCCATAGCCCTTTCCCTGATGGTTCTTATCAATCATCAGTCTGTATATTTCATATGCAGGGCGGTGGTCAAGGTCGTAATCCTTCTCATAGGTTATCATGGCGAAGCCTACCATTTCGTCTCCGCAATAGACGGCAAAGGGGATGCACCGGTAATATTCTTCGGCCTCGCTCCTGTTTGCGTCCGAATGCACATAGGCCTCTGCCAGACTGAACAGGTTCGGATTGACAAACCGGCGCTGTTCACCGGTAACCTCCAGCGCAATACATTTGATCCAATTTCCATGATCAACCGTTCTTAATGCAACCATCATAACTCTCCCCAGGGCGCTTCCGCCAGCCCGTCGCTGAAGCTCTTCAGCGCCCTCTTTCTTTCCTCGGAAAGGCCGTTGAACTCCGTCTGAGAGACCGCGCCCTCCAGTGCGTACAAATGCACCAGACAGACCCGGGGATACCGCTCTCTGAGCCGCGCAAAGGCCTGTTCAGGCCCTGCGGCTATCAGCTCCTCCGCCGAGGATATCCCGACGGACCGCAGCTTTTTCGCCATCTCCCGGCCAATATTCATCATGGACGTCAACTCCGCCATAGGCCTATTCCTTTCGCTCCAGCTCCCCGTGGGACGCCTCCACCAGCGCGGCCAGGTCGAAGGCCGTTTCCTCCCCCGGACCCCTCCGCAGCCAGCCCAGATACTCGATGTTTCCCTCCGGCCCCCGGACGGGGGAATAGCTCAGGTCCAGCACGGTGAAGCCGCTCTCCTTGGCGTGGTCCAGGAAACGCTCCAGCACCTCCCGGTGGACGGCGGGGTCCCGGACCACGCCCTTTTTGCCCACCTTCTCACGCCCCGCCTCGAACTGGGGCTTTATCAGGCAGACTGCCTCGCCGCCGTCCCGCAGCACACCGGCGATGGCGGGGAGGATCAGCTTCAGGGAAATGAAGCTCACGTCCACACTGGAGAAATCCGGCTCCTCGGGGATGATCTCATGGCTCAGATACCGGGCGTTGGTCCGCTCCAGGCAGACCACCCGGCCGTCGCTGCGCAGGCTCCACGCCAGCTGGCCGTAGCCCACGTCCACCGCGTAGACCCTCGCCGCGCCGTTCTGGAGCATGCAGTCCGTAAAGCCGCCGGTGGACGCGCCCACGTCCATACAAATTTTACCCGTTAATTCGATGGGCCAGACCGCCATGGCCTTCTCCAGCTTCAAGCCGCCCCGGCTGACGTACCGCAGGGTATTCCCACGGACCTCGACGTCCGCCTCCGGGTCCACGGCGGCGCCGGGCTTGTCCACCCGCTGGCCGTTCACATAGACCAGCCCGCTCATGATGGTGGCCTGGGCCTTCTGGCGGCTCTCCTGGAGGCCCTTCTCCGTCAGGAGGACGTCCAGGCGGACCTTCTTGCTCATGCTTCTCCCTCCGGTCCGGCGGTCGCAGCCGCCAGTTCCCGCTCCATCCCGTGGTAAAAGGCCGCGATGTGCCGCCCGTCCACCAGGGCGTGGTTGCACAGCAGTGTCACGGGCATGAGGACCCGTTCCCCCTGGGAGAAGTACTTTCCAAAGGTGATCCTCGGGTTGCTGTCCGCCGGGCTGGGGACTGGCTGGACCAGCGAAGTATAGCTCAGCCAGGGCAGGGAGGATACGAAAAATTTATCCAGGGACTCGTCCGGGTCCTCCTCGATGCTGGCCTTCTCCTTCGCCGCCTCCTGGGCTTTCCTGCCCGCCGCCGCGTAGGCGGCAAGATCGGGCTCGTTCTCCAGCGTGCAGTAGCAAAAGGTCTCGTCCTCCAGCGCCACGGTATGGGAGACCCGGCACTGGTCAAATTCAACGATCCGGCCCTCCTTGATCCGCTGGCGCAGCTCCGGGACGCCGTTGGCGGCCCGTGCGGCGCAGTAACAGACCGCGAGGAAAAAGGGCAGCTTCTCCTCCTTGATCCGTTTCAGCGCGTCCGTGATGTCCACGTTGGCGGTGGTCCCCACATAGGGGTACGCCAGACCGCTGAAATATTCAAAATGCGCCCTTCGCGGGAAGTTGTCCATATCAAGCCATCGAAATGCCATTTGAGATACCTCCTTTATGCGTTTCTCTCTGCCAGCCATCGCGCCAGGGGTGGCTGGGCGGTCTCCTCCGCTTCCTCGCCCAGCTCCATGGAGCCTCCGGCGTAGTCCCAGCAGCCGTTGTCGCTGCGCCGCTGCAGCAATACGCACCCCGCCGCGTCCACCACGATCACTCCGGCGCCGGTCTGGAGCAGAGGACGGCGGCCTGCCGCTTTCCGCAGGTCCAGGATGTAGTCCGCCATGTCAGTCCTCCCTTTCCGCGATCCTCGCCGCCAGCTCCAGGGCCAGCAGCGCGGCCTTGTCCTTGCCCGTGATGTTGGCATCCTGGCTGAGGCTCCACGCCTCCCATTCCCCGCCGTCCAGGTTGTCCGAGGCATGGAAAAAGTGAAACGCTTCCTTCCCCCGGAACCGGGCCAGCGCGGCCACCGCCGAACACTCCATATCCACGCACACGCACCCCGCCGCCTTCCGGCGCTCCATCTTTTCCGCCGTCTCCCTGTAAAAGGCGTCCGTGGTCCAGACCTTGCCCAGGGTGTATGTGCATTGATGGTGATCCAAAATCTCTATAAATTCTTCCCGATATTTCGGGTTTACCTCGATCTCGTCCGAGGGCGGCGCGTAGTGGAAGCTGGCCCCCTCGTCCCGCAGGGCAACGGTGGGGATGATGATGCCGCAGTCGCCGATGGACCGGTCCAGCACCCCGCAGGTGCCGAACAGCACCAGCTTCTCCACCCCGGCGGCAAACAGCTCCTCCAGGACCCCCATACATCCCGCCGCGCCCACGTAGGCCTCGAACAGGGCGATCTCCACGCCCTTATACTCCGTCCGGTAGACCGGAGCATCCCAATTGGCTTTCTTCAGCCGCATGATCTCCACTCCGCCCAATCGCTCCACCATCCGGTCGAAGGTCCTCAGCTCAAAGCAGGACACCGCCACCCTGGGACAGTCCTGTACCGGCTTAATATTGCCCCACGGGTTGATGACCGCCGATGGGTTGGGGTCAAATTCGTGCAATAACATTTCTCTCTCCTTACACATCCCGATAAAACAGGATATCCGCCTTGCCCTCCTGCTTGGTTCCCTTATAGACCTCCGTATCCAGTCCGCCGATGCGGAACCCGGCCTTCAAATAGAACCGGCAGGCCCCCAGATTGTTGTCCTGGCCCTGGGTGTAGATGCCGCGATACCCGCGCTCCTTACATACCTCCCCGGCCTTTTCCATCAGCGCGCGTCCTACGCCCTGCCCCCGGCAGGCCCCGGAAACTTTCAGATCATAGAGGTACATGTACTTAAAAAACGCCTCCTGGAGGATCGCCAGGCCGACGCACTTCTCTCCGTCGTATGCTCCCAGGAACACGCTGTTTTCCTTCATTGCTTCATAGTCGTAGTCCTCATCGGGAAAGCACATTTCGGATATATTTTCCTCATCAAAAAGGATCTCTTTATATCCCCATCTGCCGTCCGCGTAGGACGGCTCCATCCTGCCAAACAGGCCAAACGGCTCGTTGGGAAGGTTAATATCCGCCTTGCGGGCCTCATTGATCATTCTGACTTCGATCATGTCTTCTCCTTGTTATTTCTCACTGGGAAGCCAATTGTTCCCACAGCTCCCGATAGACCCGGGCGCACAGCTCCGTCACGGCTTCCCGGTTTTCCTCCAGATAGGCGTAGAGACGCTCACAGGCCGCGCTGGCGTTATTCCACTCCTCCTGGGTGATGGTCCCCTCCGCCAGGGCTTCGTCCAGTTCGTCCTGATCCATCACGAACAGCTCGCCGCGGCTGTTGACCACGATATCCAGATACATATCCACAAACGTCGGATTTTCCGGATCATCGAACCGGTTGCCTGCGGTAATGTCAAAATAGATCTGGATCAGCCTCCCCCGGTCATCGTACATGGCGGTCAGCCAGAAGGGCAGCCCCTCCAGCGCGATCTGCACCCAGGCGTAGTCCGTATCCACGATCAGTACGTCCTCGCCCCCATCGTGGACGGTCAGCGGCCCGGTGACCTCCCGGATAACCAACAGGCTCTCCTTCCCCCGCCGTCCGCATATCTGACAGTCCCGGCTGACGTACTCCCGCCGGAGGATGCGGTGCCAGTCGCTGCGGCGCATATCTTTTTTGACCATTTCATCGACCTCCGTTCCAGCTTCCCAGACAATAGGGACACACGTCCCGGCAGGCATGGCAGGCAATCCGCCACACCCGCTTCTCAGAATCGTCCCCAAAGGCGTGGTCCCAGCACGCCTGCTGGACCAGCTCCTCTCCGCCTAAAGCGTGGACTGGACAGACCTCCACGCATTTTCCGCAATTGTCGCAGACCGGCTCTCTCACCGGGTCCGCCTCCAGCTCCTCTCCACACAGCACGCACCCCAGCCAGACCATGCTCCCCAGCTCCGGGGTGATAAGCAGGGAGTGCCGCCCGATGGTCCCCAGCCCCGCCGCCTGAGCGGCGTGCTTCTGGGAGACGATGGACCGCCAGCGGCCGGTCCGCTCGTCCCACTGGCTCTCGTTGGCAGGGACGGGGACGCACTGCACGCCCCGTTTCTCCAGCTCAATGCACAGGTCCAGCGCGATGGCGTCCATTTTCGCCGTGATGGAGTTGCGGACCCGGGTATACACAACGTCATTCCCGCAGGCGGCGCCCGCCGCGGGAAACCGGCAGGCGAAGGAGATCACCGACCGGCATTCCGGCCACACGTCCCGGGGGTGATAGCCCTCCGGCGCGTCTGAAAAACGGCCAAGGCCGGCGATCCCGCACAGCTCCGCGCCCAGCTTATACGCGATCTCCTTTACTTCCCGGCTGGTCATTGGCTTCCCTCCCGTTACCGCAGTTTTTTGGACAAATAGAGCACCAGATCGTCGCCGTTGCGGCAGTCTCCATGGGGCGGGCACACCTGGTCCCGGTACCACACGCCGCTGCCGTCGGGCACATAGCCTCGCTTGATATACATCCGCTGGGCGCTGCCGTACCCGCTGTGCAGGCCGACTCCCAGCGTGGCCACCGGCGAAGTCTCCGCCGCGATCTTCTCCGCAGCGTCCATCAGTCTTCCGCCGATCCCGTGCATACGGAACTTCTCCAGCACTCCAAAATCTACCAGCTCCGGCCAGCCCTTTCCGGTAAAGGGACCGTGCTCCGGCTGGAAATAAACGCTGAGATACCCCGCCGTCTGCCCGTAATATTCTGCCGCCAGGGCGACGCACCGCCCCGCCGCCTGGTCCCGCAGGCGCATCCGGTGCTTCTCCAGCGTATCGCCCCAGCCCTGGGCAAGCTCGCCGGCGGCCAGGGCCTCCGCGTCCGCCTCCGTCATGGCGCGGACTGTCAAACCGTCGTCCGAATAGTAGATCATAGCATCTCCTGTACCGCCTCCGCCACGCTCCCGGCGTCCAGGCCCAGCAGCTTCCGCAGCTGCGCCACCGTGCCCTGGGGAGCGAAGGCGTTTTTCAAATTCTTCAGGACCATCTTCCGGGGCGCGGCCCCCGCCTGTACCAGCGCCGAGGCCAGCTGCTGCCCGATAGAACCGTTCTCGTTGCAGTCCTCCAGCACCAGCAGGCGTCCCGTGCGCCGGACCGACTCCGCTACCGGCTCCACGTCCAGGGGCGCGATGCGGTGGAGCTTTACCACCTCAGCGCCGACGCCCTGTTCCGCCAGCAGATCCGCCGCCGTCAGAAGTTCGTCCGTCATCGTTCCATAGGATACCAAGGTCACGTCCGCCCCCTGCCGGAGGAGACGGGCGCTCTCCCCCGTCCATTCGGGGTACCGCCGCCCTTCGCCGCCCCGGGGATACCGGACCGCCACGGGGCCGTCCGCCCCGACGGCCCAGCGCAGCATCTCCTTCAGCTCGGAGAAGCAGGCCGGGCACAGCACCGTCATGCCGGGGATCTGGGTGAGATACCCCACGTCCTGACAGCCGTGATGGGTAGGCCCGTCAGAGCCCACCAGCCCCGCCCGGTCCACCGCCAGCACCACGTGGAGCCCCTGGAGGGCCACGTCATGGAGCAGCATGTCGAATCCCCGCTGCAGGAAGCTGGAATAGACGGCGAACACCGGGACCATCCCCTGCTTCGCCAGTCCCGCAGACATGGCCACAGCGTGGCCCTCGGCGATGCCCACGTCAAAAAACCGCTTGGGCCACGCGGAGGCGAACTCCTGCAGGCCCGTGCCCTCCGCCATGGCGGCGGTGACGGCGCACAGCCGGCGGTCCTTCCCCGCCATCTCCACAAGCTCGTGACCCAGGACGTAGGAAAAATCGATGCTCCGCCCCAGGTCCGGCCCGACAGCGGGGTCAAAGGGGGCTACGCCGTGGCTCCGCTCCGGCTGGACCTCGGCGGGCTTGTAGCCCTTTCCCTTCACCGTGCGCACGTGGAGCAGCACCGGGCAGGCCATCTCCCTGGCCCAGGCCAGGGTGGTACACAGCTGCTCCACATTGTGCCCGTCCACCGGCCCCAGGTAGGTGAAGCCCATGTCCTCGAACATGGAGCAGGGGTAGATGGCCCGCTTTACGCCGCTCTTGATGCGGTGGTTCAGCCGGTAGAGCCGTCCTCCGCCGGGGAGGTGCTCCAGCACCGCCCGGTAGCTCTTCTTGAACCGGTAGTACCCCGGGCGCAGCCGCAGGCGGCTGAGGTGGGTGGCCACGCCCCCCACGTTGGGGTCGATGGACATGCCGTTGTCGTTGAGGATCACCACCATGGGCTCCCCGGAGGCCCCGGCGTCGTTGAGCCCCTCGTAGGCCAGGCCGCCGGTGAGGGCCCCGTCCCCGATGAGGGCCGCCACGCCGTAGTCCTCCCCCCGCAGCGTCCTGGCCCGGGCCATGCCCAGGGCCACGGACACGGAGTTGGAGGCGTGTCCGGCCACGAAGGCGTCGTGGCCGCTCTCCTCCGGCTTGGGGAAGCCGGACAGGCCCCCCAGCTGCCGGAGGGTATCGAATTGCTCCCGCCGCCCGGTGAGCATCTTATGGACGTAGCACTGGTGGCCCACGTCGAACACCAGACGGTCCCGGGCCGTGTCATAGACCCGGTGGAGGGCCACCGTCAGCTCCACGGCCCCCAGGTTGGAGGCCAGATGCCCCCCCGTGCGGGCCACGCTCTCCACCAGGGACCGGCGCAGCTCCCCGCACAGTACTTTCAGCTCCTCCCCGCTCAGCGCCTTTACGTCCGCCGGGGTGGAAATATGCTCCAGGATCAAAAACGTTTCACCTCTTCTTACGGCTGAACAGATGTAGGAACCGCCCCACCAGCTGGAGCACCGCCGTGCTCTTGGCGATGGCGAAGCTCTTGCCCAGGGCCTTGCCCCCGATGGTCAGGCCGGAGGTCAGGGCCGTCACGGCCAGGGAGATCACGATGCCCGGCGCCCCGAGGGCGGACTGGATCCGCACCACGATCACCGCGCCGGTGGAACCGGAGATGATGCCGCAGATGTCGCCCACCACGTCGTTGCAGAAGCTGGACACCTTGTCGGCCTTCCGGATGAGATTCAGGGCCTCCCGGGCCCCGGGGGTCTTGCGGGCCGCCATGGAGTGGAAGGGCTTTTCGTCCGCCGCCGTCACCGACACGCCGATGATGTCGAAGACGATGCCCAGCAGGATGAACGACAGCAGCACCACGAAGGCCACCGCCAATCCCGCTCCGTCCAGCGCCTGGTCGGAGGCCAGGCTCAACGCCGCCGACAGGACCACGGCGATGAAAAATACCTGCACCGCCCAGCGGCCCGTCGATCTCTCCTGCTTTCCCTTTTTCTTCTGCTGCTTCTGTTTTTTACTGTCTGCGTCCAAGAAAATTTCTCCTCACTTTCGATGATATTATTTCCGCTCGTTTACATACAGCTGCGCACGGTTCTGGATCAGCGCCGCGGTCTCGTCCAGGGTCTTGTCCCCGGCAAAGTAGGCGCCGGCTACGTCGGTGATGATCTCCTCCAGGGACTCATCCCAGCGGTAGACTGTATCGATCTGCTCATAGAGCGCCATAACCTGATCCAGGTCCTCCTGGGTGGCGGCATGAAGGTCTACGGTCACCTCCGACTCGCCCACCCAGTACGAAGTGCTGGCGGGAGTCAGCTCCTGCGCCATCTCAAACTCCGCTCTCCTCTGGAAATCTGCCTTGTTGATGGGGAAGCCTATGAAATGCCACGACGCGACATCATCCTGGGGCAGCAGTATCTGCCGGATAAAGGACCAGGCGGCCTCTTTGTCCCTGCAGGTGCTGGACATGGCCATGTTCAGTCTTGGCAGGAAGCTGCTGCCTACCTCTCCCCAGGGGTTGGGGCATCCCACAAAGGACATCTCGTCCCCCAGCATGAACCTGTATCTCTGCAGGCTCCTCAGCTCCATGATCCCCTGGCTCATCAGCATCTGCTCCTTGTCCAGCAGCCGCCGGTCCTCATCCTGGAAATCGAACTCCTCGCCCGCCGGGACGCTGCCGCAGAAGGCCAGCAGCTCCCGGAACTCCTTGCTGTCGAACCGGCAGGAGCCCTTCTTCCAGTCCACGAACCGGCTCCAGTCCATCTGCAGCAGATCCAGCAGCACCTCGCTCTGGCTCTTGGCCCGCATGGGAATGCACCCCTCCGGCAGCTTCTCCAGGGCCTCCCACATATCCTCCGGCGTCCAGGTGTACCGGTCGCCCACTACGCTTCGAGCCCCCGCCATGGTCCAGATCTGGAAGCTGTCGGTCACCTCGTAGAGCTTCCCATCGATCTCCGCCGCTTCCAGCACCCGGACCATCAGGTCCTCCCGGCTGATCTCCGGGTCCTTGTCGATCCAGGGCCACAGATCCTCCAGCAGGCCCTTTGCGCCCCATTGGACCATGGGCATCGGCCCCCACGAGGAGAAGATATCCGGGATGCGCCCCGCCCCGATCTCCGTGAGCAGCCGGGTCATGCCGCCGGATGCGTCCCCGTTGCCGGACTGTCCGTAATCCGTCACGGAGATCATGTACTCCGGGTTGGTCCGGTTAAACTCCAGGATCGCCGCGCGCTCATTGGAGTCCAGGTTAAAGGCGGCATAGGTCAGCACCTTCTTCTCCGGCAGGGAGGCGGCCTCCACAGGCGCGAGGACGCTCACCTTTCTCTTGGAGCCGTCCTCCCACATTTGACCGCATGTCACCGCCAGCCTGCCGTCCGGCAGGAAGGCACAAAACGTGACGGACTCCCTGTCGATCCCGGCGTCCAGGAAGCTCAGCAGCCGCTCCCCCTCGCCGGGTTTTCCGTCCTCTCCCGTCCTCCAGGCCCACAGCTCTTCACCCGCCGTGTAGTAAAACAGCGCGTTTTCATCCCCGGCGTAGACACTGGCCCCGGACGGCAGGGGATACGTCTCCCCCCAGCCCTTTGCTTCCTTATCGATGACCCGCAGGCGGTAACGGTCCCCATCACCGGACCGGTCCTGATCAGAGAGCCCTATCCGTCCATCACTGAACAGGGCCAGGCCGCCTAACCCCGCATCCGCCTCCAGGGTGAACCGGATCTCTCCCGTCTGATCCAGCACGGCAACGCCCTCGTTGCACCAAGCCGCCAGATCCCCCTCGCCGTCTATCAGGAAGCCGCGAAGAATACCCAAGCCCAGCTCCTGCTCCAGCTCCGTCCAGCTCTTTTCAAACACCGATCGGAAGAGCAGCTTCCCCTCCGCATCCATCTGCCGCAGGACTACCCGGCCATCGAAATCATCGCCGATGCTGATCCGCTCCCACAGCCACAGCGTTCCGTCCGGCCCGGCCTGCAGGCCGCCGTCTATGGAATAATAGTTCCCGTTTTCATAGGGCTGATCCTCCGGCAGGACCTCCATCCCGCCTCCCGCCAGGGGCAGGCGCATAAGCTCCAACGTCCCTCCGCCTCTATGGCCCGCCAGATAGACGAAATCGCCCAAAACGCAGCTTCCTTTGATCCGCTGCAGCTCCGCGTCCAGCGGCAGGTCCTCCCCCACGTAGACGATGCCGTTGTAGGGTTCCGCTTCCACCGCCTTCTTCCCGCAGGCCGTCAGGCCCAGCACCATCATCAGCGCCAGCAAAAGCGCCATACTTCTCTCTCTGATCTTCATCGGTCCATTCCTTTCTTTACAAATATGATAGTGTGAATCAGCATAAAAACCGCCGCCCCGCCCAGCGGGCGGGACGGCGCACATTCCGCTGTCACGTAAAAAACTAAACGGCGGCAGCAATCAAGGTAAATCTTACGGCTTAGGTACGGGCTGGATTTCCCCGGGGCGCACCCCTCGTTGCCGATCGGGCGGTTTCCCGTTCGGCGCCCCGGCGCGGCGTTGCCCACCGCGCTGCCCGACTGCCACTTAGTCCGCACTGCAATCCCTTGACTGCCCAGTGACGACAGCCTAGGTGTTTTCCACCACAGTCTAACCGCTTCTTAGCCTCTTTTGCAGGCAGGGTTTCAAGGAGCAATAGCAGCTCCTCCCTGGCCGGGGAAAAGCTGGGTCGTTCTCCTATTCGCCATGTCCACGCAAGGCAGGCTACATCTGCACACAGCGTTCACGGCTCAAGGCCGGGTAGCACCGCAATACAGGTTTCTACACCTGAGCCGTACAAGGGTCGCGTTACCACAAAGGGAGTACGCCCAAGCACGAGAACAGGTCTCCACGACCGCAGGGTCGGCTTCCCCATGCCATTGGGGAACGCCCTACGGCCGCAAGCGCGGGGAGTCCGCGCTTCCCGCCCAGCACCCACCCCAAACTGGGCGTTTGCAGCAGGCACCAGGGGTTTCACAGCTATGCCCTTTAAAGGATTTTTAGGCCCTTCTTCGGAAGCGGCAGATCTGACTAGGATACTGCGCCGTCGTTTAGCAAGGCCTAGTATACCACGTCTCGGTTGAATATGCAAGTGATTATGCAAATTTTTCTATATATTTACAGTTTATTCGCAATTGCACCCGCATCCCCCGGCGGCAGCCCTCCAAACAGCCCTCTAAGGATGGTTTGGAGGCAGAACGAAAAAACGCCCCGCCGGCAGGCGGAGCGCTTTTTCGTTTTGTTATCCCTTGACGCCGCCGGAGGTCAGGCCCGCTACCAGGTGCTTCTCGATGCACAGGAACAGGACTACCACCGGGATGGTGGCAAAGATCGACGTGGCGAACAGGTACTGCCACTTGATGAAGTTGAAGCCGTAGAAGACGTTGATGCCCACGGTGATGGGCTTGAGCAGATCGCTGGAGATCAGCGTCAGGGCGATGGTGTACTCGTTCCACGAGTTGATGAACACGAAGATCAGAGTGGTGACGATGCCCGGGGCCGACACCGGCAGCAGCACCCGCATGAGGGCCTGGACCGTGCCGCAGCCGTCGATCTTAGCGGCCTGCTCCATCTCCGAGGAGATGGAGGTGAAGGTGCCCCGCAGCAGCCAGATGGCGAAGGCCTGGTTGAAGGCCGCGTTGAGCAGGATCAGGCCGATGAGGCTGTTGGTCAGGTGCATGGCCGTCATCAGGCGGTAGATGCCCACCAGGAGCACCACCGGGGAGAACATCTGGCTCATGATGACCGCGCCCATGAAAATGCCCTTGCCCTTGAAACGCATCCGGGACAGGGCGTAGGCCGCCGGGATGCCGCACAGGATGGCCAGGAAGGTGGCCCCGCCGGCCACGACGATGGAGTTGAGCAGGTACTTGAAGACCGGGGCCTCTTTCCAGATGTTGATGAAGTTGGACCACTGCCACGCGGCGGGCAGCAGGCTGCCGCCGATGGCGTACATCTCGTCGTTGCTCTTGGCCGCCGTGGTGAACATCACGAAATAGGGGTACAGGATCACCACGCAGATGACGAACACGAACAGATACAGCGCCACGCGGGCCCAGGGGGATCTCTTTGTTTTCATGGCTTACTCCTCCTCCTTTTCCGCCCGCAGGGTAATCATCATGTAGACGCTGGCGCAGGCCGCCAGGATCAGGAAGCCCACCACGGACACTGCCGCCGCCTCGCCTACCTTCTGGTTGGTAAAGGAGAGCTTATAAAGGTAGGTCACCAGGGTATGGGTCTGGTCCGCCGGGTCGCCTTTGGAGATGGTCCAGATGATGGGGAAGGAATTGAACACGTAGATGATGTTCAGCACCGTGGACACCGTCAGGCTGGGCATCAGCAGGGGCAGGGTCACCCGGAACAGCTTGCTCCAGAAGGTGGCGCCGTCCACGGCGGCCGCCTCATAGAGGGAGGTGTCGATGCTCTGGAGCCCCGAGAGGACGCAGAAGGTGACGAAGGGGATGGTGACCAGGATGCCCACGAAGCATTCCCAGGCGAAGAACTGGCCCGGAGTGGCCGTCCAGTTCACGTAGCTCTTGATGATGCCCAGCTTATAGAGCAGGGCGTTGAGGGCGCCGTAGTCGGCGTTGATGATGTACTTCCAGATGACGGACTGGATGATGAGGGCCGTGGCCCAGGGGAACACCACGATGGCGCGGACGAACTTCCGGCCATGGAACTTCTCGTTGAGGACCAATCCCAGGATGATGCCCAGGATGGTGGAGATGCCTACCACCACCACGGTCCAGATCACCGTGTTCTTCAGTGTGTTCCAGAAGGTGGGGTTCTGGAAGATCCAGAGGTAGTTGCTCACCCCGTTGAAGCCCTTATTGACGCCAGACTTGCTGATCTCGGAAAACGAGGTCTGGAACACGCTGAAAATGGGCACCAGGATCATGACGCCCATCAGCAGGATGCTGGGCAGCAGCCAGATGTAGGGCTCCACCTTCTTCATGTTCAGGTTCGTGCGGGGCTTATTTTCTTTCTTTTTTATGTTCAGGTTCGCGCGGGGCTTATTTTCTTTCATAGACGAGCCTCCTTACTTGCCTTCGAAATAGAAGGAAGGGGCCGATGCCCGGCCCCTCCCTATTGTCCGGTCAGATACTTAGCCGGCGATGCTCTTCTGGAGATTGTCCAGGGCGTCCTTGGCGGAAATGCTGCCCTGGCAGACCTGCTGCTCGACTTCGATGACGCCGTTACGCACATCCATCCACTCGCTCTTGCTCATGGGATAGAACTGGCAGTTGGGGAGCTGTGCGCAGAAGGTCTTGAAGTACTCGCTGTTGCCGGTGGCGTCGGAGCCGCCCACCTTGTGCTTCTCCGCGCTGGAGGCCAGGTACTCGGAGGAGTCGCTGGTGGCAGGCAGGAAGCCCTCGTAGACCATGTAGTCGGAGTAGCGCTCGCAGTCATAGAAGAAATCGAAGAACGCGGAGATTGCCTTGGTACGGGCGTCCTGATCCTTCACGGAGTCGTTCTTGAAGACCATCAGCTGGTCGCACACACCCAGACCGGTGGAAGTGCCGGTGTTGGTGGGGATGCCGACGGACTGATAGTTGACGCTGGAATCAGCGGAGACCATGTTCATGGGTCCGATCATCATGGCCAGGGTGCCGGCGCTGAAGGCGTCCTGCAGAGGATAGCGGGTGTCGGTGTAGGGGGCGGAGTTGCAGTAGCCGGAGTCGATGAGCTGCTTGATGTACTCAACGGCCTTCACGTTGGCGTCGCTGTTCAGCGCCCAGTTGCCGCTGCCGTCCATGAAGCCGCCTCCGAAGTTCCAGCTGTAGTAGGCGAAGGCCGCCTGGCCCTCGTCGGTGGAGATGTCCAGGCCCCAGGGCACGATGCTGTCACCGAACTTATCCTTCACGGCCTGGCAGGCGGTGAGGACCTCGTCCCAGGTGGAGGGAGGAGCAGACACGCCGGCCTCGTTCAGCAGATCCATGTTGCAGAACAGGGAGCGGCAGGAGGCCAGGATGGGCAGGGCCCACACGGTGCCGTCAATGGCGTTGGACTCCCAGAAGCTGGGGATGATCTTGGCCTTGACCTCGTCGGAGGTGTAGTCCTCGGCCTTCATCAGCAGGCCGTCGTTGACGTAGTCGGCAAAGCCGCTGATGTTCAGGATGTCGGGCTGCTGCTTGGACTGGATGCGGGTGGAGACCACGGAGTAGATGTCGTTCCAGGAGACGATCTCGATGTTCAGGTCCACGTTCTTGTTGGCCGCCTCGAAATCCTTCTCGAACTGGTTCCACCACTCCTGGGTGTAGTTGCCGTACTGGGAGATGATGACGTTCAACGTGGTCTGCCCGCCGCCGCTACCGCCGCCGCAGGCGGCCAGGGACAGGACCATCACCAGGGACAACAGCGCTGCAAGTGCTTTCTTCATTTCTTTTTCCTCCTCGATCTGTTCTTGATAAAGAAAAACACTCTGTCCGCGGGATCGGTGAAATGCCTGCGCACAGAGTGCTTTTGCAGTTGTTATTGTAGCAGATTTGCCAATAAATAATAGGGACCAGCGTTCCCAATATAGCATAATCGTACACCGCAGGAAAAATTGTGCGAATAGCAAAATTTTTCCCCGTGATTTTCGTCAGTATATACAAAAATTTATGGGGCGGACCGCCACTTTTTCCGAAAGTCTCTGGGGGTCATCCCGGTGAGGGTGCGGAAGATCCGGGAAAAATAGTTGTAATCGCTGATGCCCACCGCTTCGGCCACGGCGGAGATGGGCAGGTCGTTGCGCATGAGCAGCGCCTTGGCCTCCTCGATGCGCCTCCGGGCGATCAGCTGGAAAAGGGTCTCCCCGCCGGAGATCTGCCGGGCCAGGCGGCACAGCTTGGTCCGTCCGATGCCCAGCTCCCGGGAGACGCTCTCCAGGGAGAGCTTTTCCATGTAGTGCTGGTCCAGATACAGCTCCAGCCGCTGGGCGTCCGTGCGCTCCGTGGCCTGGATCATCCCCTTCAGCTGGATATAGGCGGCCAGGGCCTCCAGGAGCTCGGAGTAGGCCCGCAGTTCCTCGCCGGAGTACTGGCGGAACTGGTAGAAAGCGGGCTTCAGGGCCTCCGGTCCGCCAGGGTACCAGTCCAGGGAGGCGCGGGTGCGCTCCCACTGCCCCTCGACCGGCGACATGTCCAGAAAACAGCCGAAGACCAGATAGGCCAGCGGACGGCTCTTGTCGTACAGAGGCATCACCGCCTCGCAGATGCCCGCGTGGCAGCGGTAGAACTGGAAGCCCTTGGCCGCGTTATAGCTCCGGATCTTCCAGGCGTCGCACTCCACGCAGCGCCGGTGGCCCTCCGGCAGGGCGTTGAGCGCCTTGCAGAACGGCGGGTGGCCCTCGAAGAGATTGATATCCCGCCCCTGGGGGTCCAGGATATTAGCGGCGATGCCGGTGAAGACGTAGAGGTTGGTCAGCAGCCGGAGCAGCTGCTCCTGGTCAAAGAAGGTATTCAGCGTATCCATAGCGTCCTCCGTCAGGGGGCCGCTCTCAGCCGCCATGCGGCTGAGAGCGGGGGTACCCCCGCTCTGTGTGGATCGTTCCTGTGTATTATACCATATTGGGACGGACGGGGAAAGGATCTCTTGCGGGGTAGCCAGCTGTTTCGGGTCCGCAAGAAAAGAGCTTGCGAAATTGAAAGAAGTATGGTATGATGCTTCTTGTATTGAGCGGTTATATTGGCAGCGGTATCGAAGTGGTCATAACGGGGCTGACTCGAAATCAGGTTATCTGTGCCGAAAACTGAATAATTATACTACGGAGACGTATCGAAGTGGTCATAACGAGCCTGACTCGAAATCAGGTAGTCCGCAAGGGCTCGTGGGTTCGAATCCCACCGTCTCCGCCAAAAGCCCTGAAAGCATACGCTTTCAGGGCTTTTTCTTGTCAAAATATTTCAGCGTTCGTACTACCCATTGTGTTTGATGCCCCACTTTTTGATGCTCTCCAGATTTTCTTATTCGCCCACATAAATAATAATTACCGCCGTGATGCCCTGAATGATGCCCGGATTTCCTAACAGCCTATAAAAAGCGGTGCGGAGATATAAAAAGATTTTTGTTACCGCTCTATTTCCTGGCTTTTTTCTTGGGCTTTCCGGGTGTCCGTTCCTTGGTGTCCTCTGCTTTTTTCATGGGGTGCAGGGCCTTATGGCAGGTTTCCAGGACAGCCTTTTTCCGTTCCAGCCGCACGTCAACATACTGTGCTGTAACCGACTCCAAGTTCGTAGAGACGCCCAGGGACATCCCGATACCTTTCAGCGTATGCCCCAAAATCTCGCCCGCCGTGTAGAAGTCGCCGGTGAGCTGGTGCATATTGGTGGCCGCGCTGTGACGAAAATCATGGAAATGGATGTGCGGAATTTCAAGATGCCGGATAAGCTGTTTAAAATTGGCCGACATCCGATCTCGGCGCTCCGGGGAGCCGTCCCCGGCTTGGCTATGAACAAATGATTGTCGTAGTACGTTCCTCCACTGGCCTCTATAAAGGTTTTTTGCTGGTTCAGCTAATCGAACCGCCGTAGGAAATACGGAAGTGTGTCCTCCGTGATCGGCAGGGTACGGTCGTTGTATTTTGTTGGGGCCATTTCTGTAATTGTTTTTGTGCCAGCGGGAAGATTGAACGGGAGCTACTCCATGATGCTAAACTGCATTTTCTCCAAGTCGATGTTGTCCGTGCGCAGGCCGATGATCTCACTGATACACAGACCGTACATCCCGGCTAGAACAACTGGCATTTCCCATTCTGTGCCAATCACGCTGCCCATAAACTGCTGTATCTGTTCGATGGTATAAGGGTCAGGGGTCTTGCCTTGCTTTCCAAACTTGGTGATAATGTCACGGGCGGGGTTATGTTCGATATAACGGTATTTGCGGGCGTGTTCCATTGATACGCTCAAAATGCGCTGTGCATAGCGGACGGTGCTGTTGGATAAGCCCTTGTCAAATAGCTGCTGAAACATATTGTCCAGCATGGCAGGAGTTAGCTGGTTTAGCTGCACATGACCGATATAAGGTACAATGTGATTTTTGATATGGCTCTTGTAGCCCGCAGAAGTGCTTGGGCACAAGTTTGCCTTACCATGATTCTCTACCCATTCCTCCAAATACTCTTTGATGGTCTGTTTCCCCTGTGAAGCAACAACAGGCGTGTAGACAGGGTTTGAAAGTTTCACTTTCATTTCGGCTTCATGCTTGGTCGCTTCTTTCTTAAAGTTGTACCAATAGGTTAAAACCTTTTCAACAGAGTGCGAAAAGCGGCAATGGTACACACCGCCTGGGCAGAATGGACAGATATTTCATATTCTAAGCATCAACGTTGATCCCATCCGTTACGATAATATGCGTGAAGTCACAGCATATTTCGTGGTTGAGCAGATTTAGGATGCCCTCCCGGTATAGGGAAAAAAGCAGCTAATCAGGGTTGGCGGTGTGATTTTGACGCCTTGCCGCTGGCCCCCCATGTGGGCGGCGGTCTGCTGGGGCTGGTGCAGTACGGCGGGGCAGCGCTGAACGACCCGTTTCACATCGTACTGTGTGGAGACAGTTTGAAAACTGCTCTTATTTTTCTGCTGTGCTATGGTTTCAACATTTGTGGGCATAATCGTTCATCCTAAATAGATTTAGATTTGCAGATTAACGTAGAGAAAGAGGGCCTCCCACACGGGAAACCCTCTATTCCAGGTACGTATCAGGGGTATCATGGAATTTCTCAAGTTTCCTCCTTCTTGCGATCTAAATTCCGATGATAATGGCAGAGAAAGTTTTCCAACGATCCGGTTCCCTTCATGAGCTGGCTGGCCGCCTGAAGCAAATCCCATTCCAACTTATCATCCCACTGGTCGATTTTTTCCAGGCACAGAATAGGCGGATGCACATGATACATTTCCCCGTTGTCAAGAAATTCAACTGTGAGGCTGGTGTTGTCATAGCTGGGGGGTATTTTCCGTGAACCGTTGGTATTCCGCTCCAAACTGCGTTTCCAGTCCTCTTGACTGACCTGAACGATGGCGGGGCGGGAATCTCCGGTCATCTTCACAATATCCCCAAGCTCAAACGGGCTTTGCAGGGGGATATACGCATCTTCGAAACGGGATGGATACGGATGACTGACATTAATACTGATCCTCTCGGTATAGCACTCGCATTCAAGGAGCACACCATCTTTCGCATACTGAGCCTGACCGCCTATATACATCGTGTCAGAATTGTCGTTCGCAGCACTGCCGTCAAACTTGTCCACAAAGGGCTCCTTTCGTATCTTGAAGTTTTCTTTGGAGTGGTCTTTGCCGTAGGCGATTGCGGCATCTGAGGTGGAGAAGTAACAGCTTTCCCACTCGTCCTCGTCATCCGGGACAAAGATAAAGAAATATCTGCCATCATTTTCATGAAAGAGCCGTTCGTTTTCTGCTTCTGTGTCAAGCCGTTCCCGGATCTGTTCTTTCAGCGCTTCATCTGTAGTTGTACTGGCAATTTCACGAAGGGCATCTAATATCTCTGGCTTAGGCAGATCAGAGTTCCAAATGATGGCGGCCTGTTGGAAATCTGTAAATGAAACGTTGTGACTTTGATAATAATTCCACATAAAATCCGACATAGGGAGTCTCTTCATAACCTGTTTCCTCCTCCGGCCTTGTGCAAATCAGCAGTCAGTTCCTTTTGAAATCGTTCAAACATCTGATAGCCGTTCTCTTTGCACTGAGGGCAGGGGTTGACTGTTGTATGTACCAGGCCCAGCTTGTAGGGGCACCTGGGGCAGGGCGGTTTGACTTGTTGAAGGATTTTTTTCATATTCACAGCAAAACTCTCCTTTACGATCTCAAATATTGGAGCGGAATTTTTGGCCGCATCAGGTAAACCGAGCCTTATCCGCATTGGAATCATAAGGATGCAGCCTAAGAGTGGTGATTTTTCCAGTGGGGTCAAGTTTGTACCAGGTATCGAAGCCGTGGGAATCCCCTGTGAACGTCAGGCATACCAGCAGGGAAGCGTACTCATCAGGGATAAACTTAGATTCTTTGACGGAATAGATCGCACTGATATGCTCCGTCCACCGTCCGCTGCTGGCCTCGGCGGCACGGCAGATATAAGTAAACTTCCCTTCCGGGGCATCGTTGTGCCTTGCGGATATTTCATGAGTGACACGCAGTTCATTACGCCACGCAGGAACCAGCGGACCTATTGTTCCCATCGGTGTTACATCTTTCCTGACACGTTCCGTCCCCTCCCGACTGGCAGGAGTTTCCTTCTCTGGAAAACAGCCTGTTCCATAAATCCTGTAGACACGCTGGGCACTGCGAACGGTATAACAGCCTGCCGGAAAGGTCACTGCGGACAACTCCCCAGGCAGCAGTTCTCCTTCCGGCACTTTCTTTCCGATTTCGCCCCACTCCCATACCTCTACGTGCAGTGCGTCCGTGAATACAGCAGTATCTTTCCAATGTTTCTGAATCATAACGCAATCTTCACTTCTTACATCCATTATAAACATCCTTCCTTTCGCTCTGAAACGAAAACAGGAGGACGGCCGCAGCCGCCCTCCTGAAATCAGCAGATCATCCCTCATACCCTTTGGGGTATTTGATATCCAGCAGCGGACGGTCGTTAAGGTTGGTGATCTTCACTCCCATGATGGCCTTGTGACAGGCCATCAGCTGATCTCTGACCATCTCCAAGTGTGCCTTGCTCTGCGGGACGATGTACTTCTTGGAGCCGGCCTCCAGCAGTTCGAGATACCAGTTGACCATATCAAGCTTGCTCAGACAATAGGATGAGATCATCATTTTATCGTTGGCATCCTTGATAGCTTCTGTTTCGATTTGAATGTAGGACACCAGATCGGAAGGTATCTTCTTCAGCTTCTTGGGCTTGTTGAACATAGCAACTTCTCCTGCTTTGCTGTAGATATCCATGAGATTGCTCAGGCGGATATATCACTTGTTCTTTAGGTCCTTGAGGGCGTTTTTAATCTCTTTTTTGCCCTCTTTTTCGACAATTTTAATCATCATTTTCCCCACTTGTCGCTCCAGCTCTTTTTTCATTTTCTTTTTCATACCCATCGCAAATGATCCTTTCAGAATACTTTATAATAATTTCGGTTCATGCAGATACTCGGAATATTCGGCTGTATTCCCATCAGACGGCGTGCAACGGTTGTGAATACAGGTTCTTATACCACGTGATCCGGAGCTTCACTGAAGAAATCCTTCAAACAGATGGCAGCGGCCTCATACCCGGCGTTGATGCGTCTCTGTGTAAGCTCCGGGCTGATTTCAAAAAGGTCCCCCAGGCTGTCCTGCGGCCAGACGTGCCAAAGCCGCACGCCCTCCAATTCCTCTGACGGAACAGTCCGCTGCAGCGATTTGTTGAAGCTTTCCCGGTTCCTGGATAAATGGATGACCAAGATCTCCCGATACCCCGCTTTGACCAATGGGAGGACCGGGGCGTTGTCCAAGGCGCCCCCGTCAATGCAAAGCCTTCCATCGATTTTTACGGGGGTATACGCGCCGGGGAACGCGGCAGAGGCCAGGACCTTGCGCACATTCATCTCCAAAGGCTCTACACATTGCGGGTCCAAATAAGAATACTCCGTGCTCAAAACGGAATTCCGCCCCGCCAGATTTTGGATATCTATCATAGTGATCGCCGAGAGGGAAACAAACGTCAGTTTTTCTTGCAGGGCTTCCAATGAAATATTTTCACGCACAATGCCCTCATATTTCTTTTTTTCAAACAGCCCGGCATTTTTCTCCAGATCGGAAGCGAACGCTGTAAGCCCCTTGATGATGATTTTATCCAATGCCGCATTTCCCCCGAAGGCAATGTTGAATAAAGTCTTGCCAACATTCTTCGGCAGGGTTTTATTGAGCTTTACCAGATCGCCATCCCGCATAGACATCCAAAGACTTTCTGCCTTGCTGTAGTCACCCTGAGCGAAGAGCAGCGAGTTCAAGGCCCCCACCGAGGCCCCAGAGATGCCCGTGAAGCGATCCATCCCGCCGTGCTCCTCCAGCCATTTCCAAACGCCCAGCTGGAAAGCGCCTTTGGCTCCGCCGCCTCCCAGCACGATGCCGCAGTTCAGCTGATGATCCATCCTCAGTGCGTCGATCTTGGCCTGGGCATGGATATGAGCGAGGATGGGGGAGAGGATCTGCTCTTCGCTTCCGGCCGCACGGCATTGGCCGTTGGGATCGAAAATGCCGATGGGATCATCACAGTCCCGCCGCCGGACCTGCCAGCCGTCTCGTTCCAGCAATGTGTCCCACTGGCGGTTTTCTTGGCTGGAAATTTCGTGAGAAAATGAAAACTTCTGCTGCTTTTTGCAAAATTGCCGCAAATAATCCGCTGTGATATAGGAAGATGCCGGCGCTTCCTGCTTGAACTGTTCAAGAAGTGCAGCAGCATAGCGGGCGGCAGACTGCTGTTCCTCGCGAGCCTTGGGGAAATCGCCGCAGCTTTGCGCTGCAGTCTCTTCTTCGCTGCCGCTATGGGGCTGCTCCTTATCCAATCCCAGGAACCGGGGCAGTTCTTCTGCCGCGAATATGACCCAGAGAAGGTCATATTGAGACTCCAACGTGCTCCTGTCTCTCCCCTTTTTTATGTATTTCAAGGGTATCGCGTATCTCTGCGCCAGTTCCTTATGTTCGGACATTATACGTTCATAATACTCCGCGAATTCGGATTTGCTGTGCAGATCTTCACGTATGCCCCTCAACACACACAGCCTGTCACTCACACCATATGTCATGCCATGGCATTTCCCATATTTACATACGGCTTTCAGCTTTTCCTCTTCCGCAATACTGTGATGACCGATGATGATCACCTTGTTTTGGTTGCTGATTGCTTTCAACCTATATTTTCGATAGATGTCCGCAGGTACACACTCTGCTTTGTGCCCGTTGGAAACTGCATACTCAAGAGTGCGCTCTGCAGCCAATCTGGCTGAATTGCCATCCCACACAACAATGAGTTTGTGTTTTGGCGGAACTTGGGGTTCTGTCAACTTATCTAAAATGATTTTGCCAGCTTTGATTATTTCAAGCATGGTGTATGACCTGCCTCCCCATAACATTGTAAGATCAATCATACCATAAACACCGCTAATAATCAATCTAAATACCCCTATTTAGATGTTTCTTTGTATTGCTTCACCTGAGTACAATAGAGCTCTTGCGAAAATAAGAGACTGTGCTAAAATAGGGGCATGAAATACGA
>CAJTVO010000033.1 GCA_910579485.1 uncultured Oscillospiraceae bacterium
TGGGCGGCCGCCTCGGCGGGGGAGTAAAGGGCCATGCGGCGGGATTCTTGGTTAGGCGAAGCCTCCGAATTTCAAGTACTCCTTCTGCCGCCTTGGTACTTGTAGAACTTCGGCTGCCGCCCTTTCAAAGGGGTACTGCCTACAAGGGGCACTTGTTCTAACGGAACATTTTTCTAATTCGCACCCTTACCGCCAGACCTTCGTGCCGAGTGCCGCGAGGCAATCAGCACCTTCGATAGAATTGTGCGCAGAAGTAGGGACCGGCATCGGCCCAGAGCACGGACGATAGATTGGAAATCCATAGGTCGTAGCGTAACAAAACACCCCCGTAATGAAGGAAGATACTTAAGGAACGTAGTTCCTTAAGCGAGCTTTTGCTTCTTTTCCCTCGCGGGAAAAGAAGGCCCGCCGCGGCAGCGGCAAAGGTAAGAAAAGAAAAATTAAATTGCCGCGCCTCTGGAGCGCGGGAAGGAGAAAAATTATGTCTGAGTTAATGATCCCTATTCCTTTTAAGGAACTGATGAACTGGCTCACCACCGAGTACGACCGGGAAGGTTCCGTCTTTGGCGTTCACCGCCCCTACGTGGCAGGGGAGAAGTCCCTCCCCATCTTTGGCGGGGAGAAAATCGAGACCCCCTTCGGTCCCGCCGCAGGCCCCAACACCCAGCTGGCCCAGAACATTATCGCCGCCTACTTCACCGGAGCCCGGTTCTTCGAACTGAAGACCGTCCAAAAGATGGACGGCGCGGAGCTGTCCGCCTGCGTCAACCGTCCTTGCATCCTGGCGGAGGACGAGTGCTACAACTGTGAGTGGTCCACTGAGCTCTATGTGCCCCAGGCCTATGAGGAGTACGTCAAGGCATGGTTCGCCTGCAAGATCCTGGCCAAGGTCTACGGTCTGGGTGACCCTGACGGCTTCATCTTCAACATGTCCGTGGGCTACGACCTGGAGGGCATCAAGGGTCCCAAGATCGACAAGTACCTCAACGAGATGAAGGACGCCTCCCAGACTCCCGTCTATCAGGAGTGCAAGCGCGTCCTCAAGGAGATGTTCCCCGCCGAGGCCGCGTTCATCGATGCCATCGGCCCCCGGATCTCCGACAGCGTCACCGTCTCCACCCTCCACGGCTGTCCGCCGGATGAGATCGAGCGCATTGCCTCCTACCTCCTCACGGAGAAGCATCTGCACACCTTCGTCAAGTGCAACCCCACCATCCTGGGCTACCAGTCTGCCCGGTCTATCCTGGACGGCATGGGCTACGACTACATTGCCTTCGATGAGCACCACTTCAACGAGGACCTGCAATACACCGATGCCATCCCCATGTTCCGCCGCCTGCTGGCCTTGGCAGGGGAGAACGGTCTGGAGTTCGGCCTGAAGCTCTCCAACACCTTCCCGGTGGACGTGAAGCAGAACGAGCTGCCCAGCGAGGAGATGTATATGGCGGGCAAGAGCCTGTTCCCCCTGACCATCGAGATGGCCCGGCGGGTCAGCAAGGAGTTCGATGGCCGCCTGCGCCTGAGCTACTCCGGCGGCGCGGACTTCTTCAACATCGACAAGCTCTTCCAGTGCGGCATCTGGCCCATCACCATGGCCACCACCGAGCTGAAGCCCGGCGGCTACCAGCGCTTCAAGCAGATCGGCGAGAAGCTGGAGATATTGAAGTTTGAACCCTTTACAGCCGTTGATACCGAAAAGGTAGAGGCCCTGGCTCTGGCCATCCGCAGTGACAAATACCACGTCAAGGCCGTCAAGCCCCTGCCCCGGCGGAAGCTCTACGAGAAGGTGCCCCTGATCGACTGCTTCACCGCCCCCTGCAAGGGTGGCTGCCCTATCGGCCAGGACATCCCTGAGTATATCGAGCTCTGCCGCCAGGGCAAGTACGCCCAGGCCCTGCAGGTCATTCTGGAGAAGAACCCCCTGCCTTTCATCACCGGCACCATCTGTGCCCACCATTGCATGGACAAGTGTACCCGGAACTTCTACGAGCGTTCCGTCCAGATCCGTGCCACCAAGCTGGTGGCGGCGGAGCGGGGCTATGACCAGGTCCTGCCTTTGCTCAAGCCCGCCGCGCCTGTCACCGATGGCAGGAAGGCAGCCATCGTAGGCGGCGGCCCCACCGGTATGGCGGCGGCTTACTTCTGCGCGCGGGCAGGCATCCCCACCACCATCTTTGAGAAGGAAGCCGCACTGGGCGGCGTGGTCCGCCACGTGATCCCCTCCTTCCGTATCTCCGATGAGGCCATTGAGAAGGACGCGGCCCTGGTGCGGAAGATGGGCGTGGAGGTCAGGCTGAACACCCCCGCTCCCTCCGTGGAGGAGCTGAAGGCCCAGGGCTATACCCACATCTTCTTCGCCGTAGGCGCCTGGAAGGCCGGGAATCTCCGTATCTCCGGCAACGTGAAGCCCGTCATCGCCTGGATGCAGGACGTGAAGGCCGGTAAGAAGGAGGCGCTGGGTCATGTGGCCGTCATTGGCGGCGGAAACACCGCCATGGACGCCGCCCGTCTGGCCCTCCGCTCCGGAGCGGAGAGCAGCACCCTTGTTTACCGCCGCACCAGAAAGTATATGCCCGCCGATGCCGAGGAGCTGGAGCTGGCTATCGCTGACGGCGTGCAGTTCCTGGAGCTGGTGTCCCCGGTGGAGCAGAAGGACGGGAAGCTCGTGTGCATGAAGATGGTCCTGGGCGAGCCCGACGCCTCCGGCCGCCGCTCCCCGGTGGAGACGGACGAGGTAGTGGAGATCCCCTGCGACACAGTGATCTCCGCTGTAGGCGAGAAGGTGGACGCCGAGGCACTGGCTTCCTATGGCATCGAGACCGACAGCCGGGGCTGCCCCGACTTCAAGACCAACCTGGAGAACGTCTACACCGGCGGCGACGTGTTCCGTGGTCCCGCTACGGTGGTGGAGGGCATCGCCGATGCTGCGGGCTTTGCCCAGGCGGTCATTGGCGCGAAGTATGAGCCCAGCATTCCCGCCGCCGCCCATGCCTCCAGGGAGGACGCCATTGCCAGAAAGGGCATCCTCTGCGAGTCCGCCAAGTGTGAGGGTGACCGCTGCCTGAGCTGCAACGTGGTCTGCCAGGCCTGTGCCGACGTGTGCCCCAACCGGGCCAACGTGGTGGTGAAGCTCCCCGACGGCAGGGCCCAGATCCTCCACGTGGACCGCATGTGCAACGAGTGCGGCAACTGCCTGGTCTTCTGCCCCTACGACAGCGCGCCCTACAAGGATAAGTTCACCCTGTTCCACGACCGCGCCGGGTTCGATGAGAGCGTGAACAACCAGGGCTTCCTGCCCCTGGGCGGAAGCAAGGTGCTGGTGCGCCTGAACGGAAAGGTTGAGGAGATCGATCTGGACGAGACCAACGACCTGCCCGCCGGTATCGAGATCCTGATCTATACCGTCCTGACCCGCTACAGCTATCTGGTCGGATAAACCGTCAAAAAAGATAAATCGCTCCCCCTTGGCCGCAGCTGGCTCAGGGGGAGCGCTTTTTGTGTGATTTTAATCGAGTTCCATCAGGTACCGCTCCGCCTGCACGGCGGCGATAGCCCCGTCCGCTGCGGCGGTGACTACCTGCCGCAGGCTCTTGACCCGCACGTCACCGGCGGCGAACACGCCGGGAAGGGCGGTGCGCATATCCGTGTCAGTGGAGACATAGCCGTTCTCCAAAGGCAGCTGGTCCGCGAACAGCCCTGTGTTGGGCAGATAGCCAACGAATCCGAAGAGGCCCAGCATCCCGTCCTCCGGGGCGGCCTTGATGACGGTCAGTCCGCCGGTCTTCACGTTCCTGACCGTCAGCGCGTCCAGCACGTCGGAGCCCTCCGCTTTCACTACGATGCTGTCCCAGAGGAAGCCGATCTTCGGATTTGCGAAGGCCTTTTCCTGGATGGATTTTGCCGCCCGCAGCTGGTCCCGGCGGTGGATGATGGTGACCTTCCGGGCGAACCGGGTGAGGAAGAGGGCTTCCTCCACGGCGCTGTCGCCGCCTCCGGCCACGTAAACGTCCAGCCCCCGGAAAAACGCCCCGTCGCAGGTGGCGCAGTAGGAGACGCCCCGGCCGATGAAGTCCTTTTCATTCTCGCACCCAATGGGTCTCGGGGACGCGCCGGTGGCGAGGATCACCGTCCGGGCCTCGTAGGTCCCGCCGCTGCCAATGAGCCGCTTGACCTCGCCGGACAGCTCCGCCTTCTGGATATCGTCCCGCTTCCGCTCCACGCCGAAGCGCTCGCACTGAGCCGCCATCCGGGCGGCCAGGCTGACGCCCGTCTCGCCCTCCAGCAGCTGGCCGGGGTAGTTTTCCACATCGGCGCTGAGGGCGATCTGTCCGCCGTCCTGATTTTTTTCGATGAGCAGGGTCTTCAGCCGGCTTCGTCCGGCGTACAGTCCGGCGGTGAGCCCCGCAGGGCCGCCGCCAAGGATGATAACGTCATATAATTCACTCATAGAGGTGCCTCCCAGGTAAGAATAGGATATGCGGATATCCAAAAAATTTGCAAAAACTCGCAGAAGTAAAAATCGATCCGGTGCAAATACTACCTCCAGCGCGACTTGCGCGATTTCAGGAAGGAGGAAGATATCAGATGAAAAAAGCAGCGATCCTTGCAGCCGCTTTGGCGATGGTCCTGACCTTTGCGGCCTGCGGCAACCGGGACAACAACGATCCCAACGACCGGCCCGACGATAATACCGTAACGGACAACAACGGTGTCAACGGCTCCAATGACCGGAACGATCCTATCACCGGTAACGGCAGCACCAATGGAAACAGCAGTTCCACCGGCCGTGACCCCGTCACCGGCAGCAACGGCGGTTCCCTGAACGGTGACAACGGCATCATCGGCCAGGATGACCGGGACGACAGAGACGGCCTGGACAACGCAGGCGACAGTTCCATGAGCCGCAGCCGGGTAGGCAATGACCTGCGCCGCGCGGCGGACAGCGTAGGCAACGCCATGACCGGTCTGGCAGACGCGGGCCGCGACGCCATCACCGGAGGAACCAGCACCACCACTTTTCAGAGGATGCTGGACAACGCCCGGGTCCATGACCGGGACGGTGTACTGGCGGACGGCGAAAACGGCCGCTGGTAACTGAAAGAACGCGGAGACCAGGGGAGAGGCCCCGGCCTCCGCGCTCTTTTTACTCCGTCCAGTCAGTGATCTCCCTGCACGGTTCGCCGGGGTGGAGGGGGATCTGGATATACCGGTCATATTTTTCCTGCCCGAAGCGCTCCAGGTAGATTTCCTGATGTTTGCGCAGGACCTCCGCCTCCTCCGGCATAGGGTCCGCCCAGCAGATGGTCTTGAAGTGGACCCCGAAGAGGGCGGTGTCGTAGTCCAGCGTCTTTGCGCCATTCCGGGCATAGAAGCCCAGACGGCGCAGGATCATCTCGTCCCGTTCCGGGTCCCCGGTGGGGGCCTCGGTCTCACCGATGAAGACGGTGCCTGCCGGATAGTAAGCGGCGGCGGCTTTCAGCAGCTGGCCGCCGGTGCCGCCGTTCCGCCGTCTGGCGGGGACGCAGAGGTAGTCTACCAGGATGAAGCGTCCGTCCGAGTGCTTCCACAGCAGGATGTATCCCGCCATTTCGCCCCCATCGCCGATCAGGACCAGCGGGTCGTAGATGCCGCTTTCCCGCATCCGCTCCATGGCCCACAGGGGTTTCAGCTCAGCAGGAGGGAAGGCCTCCGTCAGATCGGTCTCGTAGACCCGTTTTAATTCTTCCGGGGTCAGGGCTCTTAAATACATGTCGAAAGCTCCAATTTCATAATGATAGCGTCCTCTTTGGGGGCCAGATAGTAGTTTTTCCTCCGGCCTGCCTCCCGGTAGCCCAGCTTCTCATAGAGAGCAAAGGCCTTTTGGTTGGAGGGCCGTACCTCCAGAAAGAGGTTGACCAGCCCGTGCTCCCGCCCATAGCGGTGGAAGGCACCCAGCAGGGCGGACGCGATGCCCTGCCGCCGGACCTCTGGATGGACGGCGATATTGTCCACGCCCCCCTCATCCAGCACGGCGGTAAAGAAGAGGTAGCCCAGGACGCGCCCGTCCTCCGACAGCGCCAGCAGGGAAGTGGTGTTCTCGTTTTCCAACGCCTCCTGGAGCAGTTTCCGGGACCAGGGGTCTTCCGGAAAGCATATCTTTTCCAGCGCCTCCACCTGGTCCAGATGGGCGGAGGTCATGGGGGTGATCTGATAGTTCATACGCTATTTTGCCTCCAGCCAGTTTTTCCCGCTGTGGGCCTCCGCTGTCAGGGGGACCGCCAGGGCGTATACGCCCTCCATCTCCTCCGCGAGAAGGGCCTTCACCTGCTCCGCCTCATCCTCGGGACACTCTACGATCAGCTCGTCGTGGACCTGCATGATGAGCCTGGCTTGCAGGGCTTCCTTTTTCAGGCGGGTGAAGACCTTCACCATAGCCAGCTTGATGATGTCCGCCGCCGCGCCCTGGATGGGCATGTTCAACGCCACACGCTCGCCGAAGGAGCGGGTATTGAAGTTGCTGGCCTTGATCTCCGGCAGGGCCCTGCGGCGGTGGAACATGGTCTCCACGTACCCGTCCTCCCGGGCCTTCTGTACCACGCCGTCCATATAGGCTTTCACGCCGGGGAACCGGGCGAAGTAGGCGTCCATGTATGCCTTGGCTTCCGCCACTGCGACCCCCAGATCCTGGGACAGGGAAAAGGCGGAGATGCCGTACACGATGCCGAAGTTCACCGCCTTGGCGGCCCGGCGCATGTTGGCCGTCACCTGCTCAATAGGCACCCCGAACACATGGGCGGCGGTGACGGTATGGAAATCCTCACCGGAGAGGAACGCCTCCTGCATGGCCTGGTCCCCGGAGATATGGGCCAGCAGCCGCAGCTCGATCTGACTGTAGTCCGCGTCCACCAGCACCTTCCCGGGCTCCGCCGTGAACATGCGCCGCAGCTCGCTGCCCAGCTCCGTCCGGGTGGGGATATTTTGCAGATTGGGCTCCGTGGAGCTGAGCCGCCCGGTGGCGGTGACGGTCATCTGGAAGCTGGTCCGCACCCGCCCGTCTGCGGGGATGACCTTCAAAAGGCCGTCCACATAGGTACTTTTCAGCTTGGCGTACTGCCGGTACTCCAGAACCTCGCCCACGATAGGGTGCTGGCCCCGAAGCTTGTCCAGCACCTCCGCGTTGGTGGAGTAGCCGGTCTTCGTCTTCTTGTAGGCGGGCATCCCCAATTTATCGAAGAGGATTTCCCCCAGCTGCTTGGGGGAGTTGATATTGAACTTCCCGGCGTAGGAATATATCTGCTCCTCCAGCGTCTCCAGCGCGGCGGAGAGCGTTTTGCCGAAGCTCTGGAGGGCTCTGGCGTCCACCCGGAAGCCCGCGTTCTCCATCTCCGCCAGCACCCAGCACAGGGGCAGCTCCACGTTGAAGTACAGCCAGTCCACGCCGGTCTCTTTCAGCTTTGGCAGCATCGCCTCGTGCAGCGCGGCCACGGCGGCGGTATAGCTCAAAAACGAGGCCTCCGCCTGGACTCTGTCCCCCAGCATGGAAAAGGCGTCGGGGTCCAGATACAGCGGCTTTTGCAGTTCTTCACGGAACCAGGAGGCGAACAGCCGCCCGATGTCGTAGTGTCCCGCCGTGGCGTCCAGCAGATAGCCCGCCAGGGCGGTGTCGAAGATAAAGCCCTCCGCCGGTAGGCCGCTCTCCAAAAGCGTCCGCATCAGGTCCTTTACATCATGGGAGACCTTCTTGATGTCCGCCGAGAACAGGGAGGACAGCAGCTTGTTCCAGTCCCCGCTGTACTGGTCGAAATAGAATTGACCCGCCAGAGCGGTGTCTTTCCCGGTGTTACAGTCCACCACGATGCCGGTGAGGTCCGGCAGGGCCAGCACGGTTACAAACTCCGCCTTTCGGAAGGTCTCCAGCAGCTTTTCCGCCTGGGCCTCGTCCGCTGCCGACTCGACATGGACGGTATAGTCCGTTTCCTCCGGCTTTTCCGCCTTGGGGTGCTCCGGGGCCGAGAGGCCCATTTTTTCGATCAGCTTGTTGAACTCCAGGCGCATGAAGATATCGTACAGCTCCGGCTTCACCGGCCGCCGCAGGTTCTGGTCCGGCTGGAAGTCCAGGGGCGCGCCGGTGAGGATGGTCGCCAGATGATAGCTCATCCGCGCGCTCTCCTCGCCCTCGGCCAGTTTTTTGATGGCGGCGGGTTTGGCCTCCACATCCGGCATGGCGGCGTACAGCGCGTCGATGGTCTCATAGCGCTGCACCAGCGCCATGGCGGTCTTTTCACCCACGCCCTTCACGCCGGGGATGTTGTCGGAGGCGTCCCCCATGAGGGCCTTCAGGTCGATGATGTGGATGGGGTCGAAGCCGTAGGCCTCCCGGAAGCTCTCCGGAGTCATGTCCTTGGTGGTGGTCTGGCCCATGCGGGTAGAAACAAGCTTGACCTTGGTCTGATCTGTAATCAGCTGGAGGCTGTCCTTGTCGCCGGTGACGGCCACGCACTCCCAGCCTGCCGCTTCGCATTTCCGGGAAATGGTGCCGATGAGGTCATCTGCCTCGTATCCCGCCAGCTCGTAGCGGGGGATGTCCATGGCGTCCAGCACCTCCTTGAGGACCGGCATCTGCTGGGCCAGCTCCTCGGGCATCCCTTTCCGCTGGGCCTTGTAGCCCTCGTATTCCAGATGCCGGAAGGTGGGCTCCCGCCGGTCGAAAGTGACGCACAGGGCCTCGGGCTTTTCCTCCTCCAGCAGTCGCTGAAGGGTGGTGACAAAGCCGTAGACTGCGTTGGTATACAGGCCGTCCCGGGTCGTCAGGGGCCGGACGCCGTAAAAGGAGCGGTTGACGATGCTGTTGCCGTCGATGACCATCAGTTTCATAGGGGGTCCCTCCTCGCCCCGCGAAGCGGGGCATCGTTTTCGTTAGGAAGAGTATACCACATTTTGGAGAGATTACAACCTTTATCAAGGGATCCATCCGCTGCGGAAAAAACGAGGGCCGGGGATCCCCCGCCCTCGTTTTGATGCCGGCGCGCGAAAAACCTCTACCGCTGGACCCGTCCCGAGGCGTTGCCCGCCGCCAGGGCCTCCACCTCCGCCGCGGAGACGTGGTTGAAGTCGTGTTCAATGGAGTGCTTCAGGCAGGAGGCCGCCACTGCGAAGTCGATGGCCTTCTGATCGTCATACCCGCTCAGCAGGCTGTAGATCAGCCCGCCGCCGAAGGAATCTCCTCCGCCCACCCGGTCCACGATGTGCATCCGGTAGGTGGTGGAGAACACCGCCTGATCGCTGGCGGAGTCGTAGAGCATCCCCGCCCAGTCGTTGTCCGTAGCGGAGAGGGAGCTGCGCAGGGTGATGGCCACCTTCCCGCAGCCGAACCGGGAAGAGAGCTGCCGGGCGACGCTGATGTAACCCTCCTGATTGAGTTTGCCGCCGTCGATGTCGGTGCCCTCTGCCTCGATGCCGAAAACGTCCTTGGCATCCTCCTCGTTGGCGATGCAAACGTCCACATAGGGGAGGAGGCATCCCATGACCTCGCCGGCCTGCTGGCTGGTCCACAGCTTCTTCCGGAAATTCAGGTCGCAGGAGATCCTCACGCCGCGCTCCTTAGCGGCCTTGCAGGCCTCCAGACAGATCTCCGGCAGATGTCCCCCCAGAGCCGGGGTGATCCCGGTCCAGTGGAACCAGTCCGCGCCCTCAAAAATGGCGGCCCAGTCGAAGTCGGCGGGGACGGCCTCGGAAATAGCGGAGTGGGCCCGGTCGTAGATCACCTTGGAAGCCCGCTGGGAGGCCCCCTTCTCGCAGAAGTAGATGCCCAGACGGCTGCCGCCCCGGACCATGTGGCGGGTGTCCACCCCGTAGCGGCGCAGCTCGTTGACGGCGCACTGGCCGATCTCATGGGCGGGGACCTTGGTGACGTAGGCGGCGTCCATGCCGTAGTTGGCCAGGGACACGGCCACGTTGGCCTCGCCCCCCGCGTAGCTGGCCTCAAAGGCGCTGCTCTGCACCAGGCGCAGATATCCCTCCGGATTCAGGCGCATCATGATCTCGCCGAATGTAATGACTCTCTTCGTTGCCATAACTTTATTCTCCTTTTCATTTTTTGATTTTTTAAAATGATTTAACTGCCAAAAGTACTGTACCGATCTTCAATTTGTGACCACTTTTTGGTTCTGCTGGATAGCGCTGGTCAGCAGCTGGGCTGCCTGAGTGATCCGGTCCCATGCGCCATCCTGGATCCATTGCCGGTTGGCTAGATTTCCGCCTACACCAGCACCAACGGCACCTGCCTCCAGGAACGCGCTCACATTGTCCTCATCAATGCCGCCTACCACCATGATCTTGACTTGGCTGAGGGGAGCGCAGACTGCCCGGAGGTATGCCGGACCTAGGCCAGCTGCAGGAAACAGCTTGACAAAGTCCGCCCCAGCCCGATGAGCTGCTAAGATCTCCGTTGGGGTCATAGCGCCGGGCATAGAGACCATACCCAGTTCCCGGGTACGGTGGATCACGGCTTCGTTGGTATCTGGCGAAATGATAAAGCAGCCGCCGGCTTGGTGCGTCAGATACACCAGAGCGGGTTCTGTTACTGTTCCAGCGCCTATCAGCATCCTTCCTTCAAACTGGCGGGCGACTTGACGGATAGCAGCTGCCGTGTCTTTCCAGCTTTCTGGAGCTCGCTGATCGTACGTGATCTCCATCAACCGGATACCTCCGGCATACAGAGCATTTGCTATCTGGGGACATACCGTACTCTCCGCACCCCTGACGATTGCCACGGCTTTTTCACGTGTGACCCATTCTATCACACCTTTTCGCATGATCGACACCTCCGGTTTTTATAATATGAAAATATATTTCGTATTATGGAAATGATGGATATATCATACAAAACCTGCGGAAGAATGTCAAGCTTTTTCCTTGTCCTGGGAAGGCAAGGAGTATATCTATTTTGGGCGTTCTGCTCAGAATTTTTCCAGCGCTTCGAATTGACGAACTGTGCTGCCCGTGATACTCTATCATTAATGCAATTGAAAGACAGCAAGAATGACATGGATACTCGGGTATCTAGTGCCGGAAGGGAATGATATCTATGGAAAATAAGCGACCGCCTGTGCAGTCTATCGACCGCCTTTTTGACATAATCGAGGTGCTGTCCGAGCACCCGCGAGGGATGGCGCTGACAGATCTGGCTGGCCATGCCGGTCTTCATGCCAGTACAACACACCGTCTGCTGGCATCCTTGTCTGGTAGAGGGTATGTGCAGAAGGATACCGAAAGCGGAAAGTACCGCTTGACGATCCGGATGTTTGAGATCGGCAGCCGGGTAGTGAACGGGATGAATCTGCTCTCTGTTTCCAGACCTTACTTGGAGCATCTGGCAGATCTGACCGGCGAGACCATCCACTTGGTCGTACGAGATGGGGATGAGGTAGTGTATCTTTACAAAGAGGATACCAGAGACAGCGTTGTGCGTATGGCTTCTTTTGTGGGATTACGCAGTCCAATGTATTGCACCGGTGTGGGCAAGAGCATTCTGGCCTATCTGCCGGAGTCAGAGGTGTTCGATATCTGGCGGCACACGGCCATTACTCGTTTTACGGCCAATACCATCGTGGAGTACACTGACCTGATCGCGGATCTGGTGAGGATCCGTCAGCAGGGATGGGCTGTAGATCGAGAGGAACATGAGTTGGGCGTTTTGTGTGTAGCGGCACCGATCCTGGATTTTCGCCAGATGCCAATAGGAGCCATCAGCATATCGGCGCCTTCTGCTCGGATGAGCGAGGAGCGGATCATCTTCGGTGCCAAGGCGGTTTGTTCCTGCACGAAAGCGATCTCTGACTTGGTAGGTACGACTGGTGCTCCTGTGTAAAAGGAGCCTGTTTGGGACCATTTCAATTTAGCTGGAAATAGAGGAGTGTAGAAGAATGGAATCATACCAAAAGGACAAAGAAGTGATCACGGCGATCTTAGATACATTAGAGAAGCATTTCGGGGAAAATGTTGAATTCGTAGTCCACGATCTTTCACTGGAGTATGAGCATACTATTGTCGATATCCGCAACGGCCATGTCACCGGAAGAAAGCTGGGGGACACCGGCGATCTCCTGGGACTGCAGGCATTGCGCTATACACATGACAGAGGAGCGGATTGTTTCAATACTCTGACATACGCGGAGAACGGGAAGATACTGCGGTCTTCCACCCACTTCTTCCGCAACGAGATGGGGGTTGCTGTAGCCTCTATCGCCATTAATGAGGATATCACTGAGGCGGTCCGGTATGAGCAGTATCTCCACCGGATGAACCGAACGGACAGCATGGGAGAGGCCATGGAGGTTTATCGAGGTAGCGTGAACAAGATGCTGGATTATCTCATCAATTCTGCTCTGCTGGAGGTGGGGAAGAGCCCGTCTGCTATGACCCGCGAGGATAAGCTGCACATCGTGGGATCCCTGGACCGCCGTGGCGCTTTTCTGATCGCTAAATCCAGCAAAAGAGTATGCGATGTTCTGGAAATTTCGAAAGTCACTTTGTACAGTTATCTGGAAACAGTCCGGAAAAACGGTCCAGAGGAGGAATGAATCCTTATTCTTTGACAAATAAATAACGATTCTGGATGATTTGCTTTCTATCATCGGCAAATGCGACAAAAATCTATCTGCCAATTTATAGAGCTTTACAAATAGTTTTGTTTTAATTTAAAAAATTAAAAAATAGTTTGACATCTCGGGACGGAGGCGCTATCATAATCTGCGTAGTCTTGTTTACGGCTTCTTAACGTTTGGAAGCGAGGGAGAACATTTGCGCAGGAGGGATGTTGACTATGGATTTTCTGAATGAGAAGGCTAAGGAGCTCCGGCAGGGCGAGATCCGGGCCATGTTCGATCAAGCCGCTACGATGGAGGATGTCATCAGCATGGGCATCGGGGAACCCGACATGCCCACTCCAGAGCTGGTGTGTCAGGCGGCCTCAGAGGCGCTGCGCAGGGGGATCACCCACTATACCCCCAACGCTGGCGCTATGCAGCTGAGGGAGGCCGTTGCCAGCCATTCCTCTATCAGTGCTCTTGGTTATGATCCTGCCAGGGAGATCATCATTACCAACGGGGGGATGGGAGCACTGTCCTTGCTGTTCCTAGTTTTGCTTAATGAGGGGGATGAGGTGCTTATCCAGGATCCCCAATGGCTGAACTATGCGGTGCAGGTGCGCTATTGCGGCGGTGTGCCCGTCCGTGTCCCTACCTGTGCTGAGGATGGTTTTCAGATGCGCCCGGAGGTTATTGAGGGTCTCATCACTCCACGGACCAAGGTCCTGATGATCAATTCTCCCAATAACCCCACTGGCAATGTGGCATCTCCTGAACAGTTGGAGGCCGTGGCTGCTGTAGCCAGGAGATACGATCTCCTGGTGATTTCTGATGAAGTATACAACACCCTTTTCTATACTGGAGAGCCCTGTTGCTCTATTGCGGCTTTGGAGGGGATGAAGGAGCGCACTGTTGTTATCAACAGCTTCTCCAAGTCCTACGCCATGACGGGTTGGCGTATCGGTTATGCTGCCGGTCCTGCTAGTATCATTGACCGCATGGTGAAGTGCCAGGAAAATTTCAACGCTTGTGCCAACGCGCCAGGCCAATATGCCGCTGCCGTTGCACTGGAGCATCCAAAACTCTGCTTGGAGCTGAGGGAGGTCTTTGCACAGCGCCGGGAGGTACTGCTGGAAGGTTTGGCAAAGATCAAAGGAATATCCTGCCGTGCGCCGGAGGGAGCGTTTTATGCGTTCCCGGACATCAGGGCCTTTGGTATGAGCAGTCAGATGTTCTGCCAGCGGCTGCTGGAGCAGCAGCACTTGGTGTGTATTCCCGGCAGCGCTTTCGGCGTCTGCGGTGAAGGGCATATTCGCATGGCCTACACCTGTGATGTACCTGTATTGCAGGCTGGACTGCAGCGGCTGGCGCGGTTCTGCGAGGAGGTGAGGCGTTAGGGATTTGGACCTGAAGCTCCTTGCGGATAACCAAAATCAGTGAAAGAAGATGGAAAAGGATATGACAAATCCGGTTGTTTTCATCGTTGGCTTCATCGCGTACATCATTCTAATGATCGTTATCGGCTACCTGACCTCCCGCGGCAAGACCGAGGGAACGGACTATCTGACTGGCGGCCGCAGCCTGAACGTTCTGCTAATTTTTGGCACCATTGGCGCTACAATGATCGGTACCGGCTCCTCCATGGGCGCCATTTCCAATGGCTTTCGCAGTGGTTGGGGCGGCTCCACCTATGGCCTGGGCTGCTGCTTGGCTTTGGTACTGATCGGTGTGCTGTTTTCCAAACTGCGGGACTACAACTTTATCACCATGTCCGAGGAGGCGCAGTTCTATTTTGATGGCAGTACTGCCGTGCGCAAGCTGACCGGAGTGCTGACCTATGTGGCTGAGTGGATATTCATCGCTAGCTCTATCAACGGCGGCGCCAAGTACCTGCAGTTCCTTACTGGCATGGATACCTTGGTTTCCAAGATCGTGTGCGTACTGGCCTTCGGCGTGTACGTATATGTGGGCGGCTATCTGGCCGTGGTGTGGACCGACCTCATCCAGTTGGGCATTCTGCTGGTTGGCTTCTGCGCGATCATTGTCAAGGCTATTCCTGCTGCAGGCGGATGGACTGCCATTGAAGCCGCCTATACTGCGGCTGGCGATCCCGGTGCTTTGTCTTTCTACGGCCTGGGCTCCACCGGTATCATGGCCGCTATCTCCCTGATCATCGCTTCTGCCTTGGGTGAGATGGGGGCGCCTACCTTCCGTACCAGGATCTATACCGCCAAGAATTCTAAGACTGCCAGAAATGGATTCTTCTTTGCGGCGGTTCTGACACTAGCGTTCTCCCTGGTGCCTTCCATTATCGGCATGTCTGCCTATACCATGGCGACTGCCAGTAATGCAACCAATGTGCTTGCTAATCCGGATTTTGCCTTTGCCTATATGGCAACCAACGTGCTGGCTCCGGCCCTTGGCCTGCTGCTGATGATTGCCGGCCTGTCTGCCACACTGTCTTCCGGTGACTCCGATGCCATTGCGGGTGCCACCATCCTGATGGAGGACATCTATCCTCTGTTCAACGGCGGCAAGCGTCTCCCCGAGGAGAAAATGAAAAACGCTTCCCGGATCGCCGTGATCGTTACTCTGCTCCTGTCCTTCCTGGTGTCTTTGAAGGCGGACGGTGTTATGGCTTTCATCAACAATGTTTTGGGAGCGATGATGCCTGGCATGGTGCTGACGCTGATCATTGGCCGCCTGTGGAGCAAGCGCGTCACGAAGGCCGCTGGCCTATGCAGTATGATCGACGGTACGCTTTTTGGACTGGCTTATCTGCTGATCCCCAGCCTCTCCGCGCTGCTGGACCGTGTATTCTCTGGCCCTGCCATTCCCTGTGCAATCCTCACTAGCGTGATTTGTGTTGCTGTTACCCTTTGTACCAAGCGAAGCGGTGCTTCTGAGGAAGAGATACTGACCAAAGTCCTGGAGGGGCGGACCGATCTGTAAGTCTGGAGAATAAACAGCGGTGTCCCTTGGGACACAAAATACGGCGGGAAGGATGGAGGTATTCCTCCATCTTTCCCGCCAATAAGGGGTTTGATATACGATGAATACCTATCCCTACCGCACATATGCGGAGATCGATTTGGATCAGATGCGGCACAATCTATGCCAGGTCCGCCGTTCGATCGGTGAAGCCTGCCGCTTGATGTTTGTGCTGAAGGCGGATGCTTATGGTCATGGTACGCCAATGTGTGCCCGATATAGTGAAGATCTAGTGGATTGGTACGCTGTGGCCACTCTTGATGAGGCTCTTTCTATCCGCAATGTCGGCGTGAAAAAGCCTATCCTGCTGTTCGGTATGCTGCTGGAGCAGGATATTTCTGCCGCGGTGGATGCCTGTTTGACCATTAACGCCTGTTCTTTGGAATATGCTCGCCGTACGGCCTCTATTCTGGAGGGAATGGGAAAGACGCTGGACTGTCATATCAAGATCGATACGGGAATGAATCGGACCGGGCTGTTTGCCCGTGGGGGACGTGTGGACCGGGCGGTGGAGGAGGCGGGGGAGATATTGACCATCCCGCAGCTTCATACTACCGGCATCTATACCCATTTTTCTTGTGGAGAGAGCAGCGGCGTGGAGGACCAGCTCTTTACCCAAAACCAGTACGATGCGTTTTCACAGGTGATCCAGGCTCTGGAGACCCAAGGCCATCGTGTAGGGCTCCGGCATTGTACCAGCACCTGCCCTCTGCTGTGTCATCCAGACTGGAAGATGGACATGGTTCGTGTGGGGATGCTAGGCTATGGTCAGAGTATGACCGAGGAGGCTGCACAGAAAATGGGCCTGCGTCCCATCATGCGTTGGTGTGCCAAAGTAGTGGCAGTATTAGATCTCGAACCCGGGGAGAGTGTCAGCTATGGGCGGATATATCGCACCACAGGGCGGGAGAAGATCGCAGTCCTCTCTGCCGGATATGCTGATGGATATAACCGGAGCTATTCCAATCGTGCACGGGTGATCCTAGGTGGTCGGGAGGTGCCTCAGTGCGGTAAGGTCTGTATGGATTATACCATGGTTAATATTACTGGTATGGAGAATGTACGAGTGGGGGATGACGCAGTACTGCTAGGCTGTCAGGACGGCCTGTGTATTGCGCCGGACAGTCTCTCTGCCGCTACAGAATACGGTGTAAACGGTTGGACGACCGCCCAGGTCTCCGCTCGGGTCCCCAGGATATATCTCTGCCGGGGTGAGGTCGTTGAGACACGAATGTTATTTCATTAAAATAAAAGATTAACTATTAAAAGTCAAGCCCTAAAAAGAAGGATGGTGGTAAAAAGATAGACGGTTCAAAGGAGATGGAAGTTTTCAATTTGGCCCGTTCTTTTACCTTGTCAAAACGGTATCTGGTGAGTGACTTTAGCTCCTCGTTGTGGTATGCTATATCCGTGTAGGGCTTGAGGCCCGCATCGGACAGAAGCATCGCCGCGATCGTTCGCGCATCCACCCGGTCCGTCTTCGTCTTCCTGAGACTGAGACTTTTCCGGTATAGATTGGTGCGTAGAGGGTTCAAGACATAGGTGGCCAGACCGTTGTCAAGAAGAAACCCGAGGATGTTGCAGCTGTAATGCCCGGTCGCCTCAAGGCCTACTTTTATGCTGTCTTGAGGTGTTGAACAGGACCGCAGCTTATTCAGCAAGGTGTGGAAGCCCTCCAGATTATTGGGGATGGTGAACACATCCGCCAAAACCGCGCCCTCGGAGTTGAGGATGAAGCAGTCGTGCTTATCCTTGGCCACATCAATTCCAACGCAAATCATAGCAATACCTCCAGCGGCAAATTTGTGATGCTGCATCCACAGAACACTTTGCTTTTGTAGCCTTGTTCCACATAAACCGTCTGGCGGTATTTAACTGATCAACAAAACGGCAAAGGGCTGTGGTTGGAACCTTTTTAGAACCATCTGCGTGGTAGGAGGTGCAAACCAATCCACAGCATCCCTTACAGTGTAGCACAGCCCTTAGAAAAGGACTCTAATAACTACTATTCTATAATACAAGGAGGTACAGCAAAGAGTGAGCGGTCCACCAGAGGGCCAGCTTTTTGAGATTCAAGGCAGCAAATTTAAGCCATACCCAAGCGGAAACTCGGGCCAGACCTCTGCGGTGTGTAAAACGCATCCTATGCTTGTCTTTGGCGTTGGCAAAGACCCACACCATGGTCTCTTTGCGTAGAGTGTAGATATCCATGCCGCGCTCCGTCTTGCGCAGCTGCTCCGCCATATCCAGGTACTCCTGCCAGATATGGGCGGTCAGGATACGCTAGCCTTTTGCTTTGGCGCCGCCCTTTGTACCGGGTATAAGGGACCAAAGGGATATTGCCGTTATCCAGAGTTTCTTCATGATCCAGGGGGGGGGCTTGTAAGCTGCGTCCATGGTGAAATATTCCGTTTTTGGAACATTTGCCGTTACTTGGTCATATAGTGCATCCCAAGCCACGTTGTCGTGGACATTTTCCGATGTGACCTCAACGCCTAAAACGAATCCTTTCTTGTCACAGGCCGTGTATGCCTCATAGGTAAACTGCCGCTCATGCGCCCCTTTCATAAACATCCCGCAGTCCGGATATATGGTCGATACCGTCTTTTCTACCATCTCTCCTCCAGATGGGCCGCCGTCTTTATCCTCTTCTATGAGTGGCTTCCCCAGCTTTTCTCGCTCCTCGTTCACTTCCTCCAAAAGCTGACGGGCGCATACCTTCGCTGCCTTTGCCACCTGCTCTTTCTGGGATATTTTCCAGCAGGCCGTATCCCAGAAACCATCAGTGTTCGCCGTGTTCCGGCTTGTGCTCCGCGTACCACAGGTTCCAGCAGAAGTTATATGCCCGCCAGCTCTCCCCGTCGCCGCAGAGGATGGTCAGGCTCTCCGCCTCCGGGTGGTCGTACAGCACGTCCGTCACCGCGCGCAGCACCTTCTCCGCCGCCCGGGCGTTGTCGAACCCGAAGGCGCGCTGGGTGTCGTAGCAGGTGATGGACAGCGCACGCTCCCCGTGGTCCAGCGCCCATTGCAGCCCGCTCACATACCAGAGGGCCAGGTCCTCCGGCGAGGCCAGATAGATCAGCGGCACGGGCAGATGCTCCCGCCGCTCAAGGCGTACCTTTTCCGTCATAACCGCTTCACTCCTTCCTCCGGCGCCTGGAGGCGCCGGACCTTGTTCATGACATAGAAATAGCTGGGAACAAGAATCAGGTCCGCGCCCAGCCAGGCCAGGACCTCGGCGCACATGACCCCCGTTCCCTCCAGCACCGCCGGAAGCAGCAGGGCCCCGCCGGTGCGCATGACGAACTCCGATATGCCCGATACCATGGGCAGCAGGGTGTTGCCCAGCCCCTGGATGCAGCTGCGGGTAAGGTGCAGTACGTACAGCACCGGCAGGCAGACCGACATCAGGGAGAGATACCGGACGGCCACCTCCAGGGCCTCCCCGCTCTGGGCGGTCCCGGCGGGGATGAACCAGGACAGGACCCACTGCCCGCCCCCCAGCATGACGGCGGCGATGGCCGCCGAGGTGGCCAGGGCAATGGCCAGTCCGGCGCGCATCCCCTGAGAGATCCGCTCCAGCTTCCCGGCCCCCAGATTCTGTCCGGCGTAGGTGGTCATGGCGTAGCCGTAGGAGGTGGCGGCGATCTCCAGGACGCCGTAGAGCTTGTTGGTGGCGGTGAACCCGGCGATGAAGGCTACGCTGAAGCCGTTGACGATGGTCTGGATAATCATGCCGCCCACGGCGATGATGGTATTTTGCAGGGCCATGGGCAGGCCCAGCTTCATGAGCAGGCCCCACAGCGGGCCGTCAAAGGACCAGTCCTCCTTCTTCAGACGGAGGGCCTCCACACGGCACAAACGCAGGATGCAGCATCCCGCCGCCAGGCACTGGGCGATGATGGTTGCCGCCGCCGCGCCCCGGACGCCCCAGTGGAATCCCATGACGAACCAGAAGTCCAGGGCGATGTTGGTCAGGGAGGCCGCCGCCATGGCGATCAAGGGCGTCCGCCCGTCCCCCAGAGCCCGGAGCATGGAGGCGGCCAGGTTGTAGGCCGTCACCACCGGCAGCCCGGCGAACAGCACCCGGAGATAATCGACGGCGATGGGCCGGATCTCCTCGGGGACCCGCAGCAGCGCCGTCACCGGTTCCGCCATCGCCTCGCTGCCTATCGTCATCAGGACGCCGCACAGGGCCGAGAGCAGGATGGCGCTGGCCGCCGTCTTCCGCAGCCGGACGAAGTCCCCCGCGCCGAACCGCTGGGCCATGAGGATGGAGAAGCCCTGGGTAAAGCCCTGGATGGTCCCCAGGGTGAGCCAGTTGAGCCAATCTACCGTCCCCAGGGCCGCCAGGGCGTCCACGCCCAGCACCCGGCCCACTACGGCGGTGTCCACCACGGTATACATCTGCTGGAAAATATTCCCCGCCATCAGGGGGAGGGAGAACAGGAGAAGCAGCCGCCAGGGACTGCCCTCTGTGTGTACGGTCAAGCCGGACTGCTTTTGGGACATGGTCTTTCTCCGATCTGTTGTTTCTGGCTTCCACTATTATATCAGTATTGGGCTCTTTTTCAATAGGGGAAGGGAAAAAGGTGGAAATGGGATTTTTCCTTACAGAATAGGTCCGGCCCGCTATGCCCATGGGGGCGCGCAGGCCGGCAGCAAAAAATTTTTTGTAAAATGAGGCGTCTTGTGCACATTTCACGTGCTTTTTTCAAAATGTGCGTGAGACGCCCTGTACAGGAGGAAGAAAATGGTGTATGATAGGTCTGCATAAAAAAGAAAGGGGCGCCCCCATGCTGAAAAAACTTGCTTCCTTACTGCTGTCCCTGCTGCTGTGTCTGTCCCTGCTGCCTGGGCAGGCGCTGGCCGGCCATGAGCCCGCCCCCGCAGACCCGCCGGTGATCGTGGAGCCCGTAGAGCCGGAGGAGCCCGAGGACCCGGGGATCATGCCTATGGGAGAGGTGCCGGAGGGGAACGATGAGGGAGCAAGCGGGCTGGATTAAAAAGGCGGGTCAATTTGTAAACGTTCACGCATTTCCTGCCGGAGAATTTCAATATCTCTTATATTTTTGAGAATTTTGCATAGATAATCGGCCTGGATGTACAAATCGGCGCTTTTCTCCCACTCACCTAAAAAGAATTGGCATTCTGCCTGAATGGCTAAAAAGCCAGGCAGGTGCAGAAATTGATTATGGCGTACACAGGTTGCTTGCCCCCGTTCTGCCAACTCAAGCGCCTCCTCATATCTGCCCGCCAACCCTAGATTGATAGCATAATTATACGCAATCAGGCAGAACTGTCCGGGGTATCCTTCCAGCTCCTGTCCATTTTTCTCAATAGCTTGAAGCAGTCGGCTGTAAAGGTCGATTGCTTCTTCTCTTTTTCCTTCCATGGAGAAGGTCCGGGCAAGCTTATTGAGGAGCGTCGTTTCCTCCAGGCGGTACCAGAAGTTTTCCGCCTTGTCCGGGCGGAATCCGGGGACCGTCATCTGGATGGCCTTTTCCAGCAGCTTCCTCCGCTGGGCGGGCGTGTAGGGGCCGTCCGGCTTTCCCAGGGTCACCTGGGTGGACAGTATGTACTGCTGGTTGATCACGTCGTCCTTCTCCGTGAGCTTCTCCATCTGCTTCAGCTTCGCCATGGCCTGTTCCCGAAGCCGGGGGCGGGTCTTCTGGTCCGCCTTTTCAAATTCGATCACATCGGCCCGGATGTCCTTTTTCAGTGCGCTGATTTTCGCGTCGTGCTCGCTCTCCGGCACAAGGTCTCCCGGCAGGCCCAGGCGGTGCAGAAGGGCGCAGAGCTTGTCCCGGCCGGGGGTCTGCTTTCCCCGCTCCAACCGGGAGAGGGTGGTGCGGTCGCAGATGCCCGCGCAGAGCTCTTCCTGGGTCAGTTTCTTTGCCTTCCGGCACTTTTGGATATATTCGCCCAACTTTTCTGTGCGCATACCGTCTTCCTCCCGGGTGATGATAAGGATACACTTATTATGGGGGAAAGTTCCGGCCGGTGTCAATAAAAATTTTTCAAAAACGAGGCGTTCCGTGCACATTTTCCCGCTTTTTTAAATATGTGCGCGAGACGCCCTGTACAGAAGGCGCGGAATATGGTATGATTTGGTCGTACCAAGGACGCGGCCCCCACGCCCGGGCGGAGCGCGAAAACAATATCGGGGTCCCGTCTGCGGGAAATCATTTACAAAACGGAGGTAACCGAAAATGAAGAAAATGAAGAAAATGAAGAAACTGGCGGCCCTGGTCCTGGCCCTGGTGATGGCCTTTTCTCTCATGGCCGTGACCGCCGCAGCCGCAGGGGCGGAGCATGAGCATGACTGCGCGGTGTGCAGCGAGGAGACGATCCAGCCGAGAATACCGGCGATGCAGTGTCCGAAGTGCCGTGAGGGAATGTTTGTAACTCGGGTATATAAAGACCAATATAATCAGCGGGTCGTTGACTTTGAATGCCCGTATGATGGAACTACTGTGTTGGGCATCCCTTGGTGAGCATGAGGTCATTCCCAAACAATTTTGCCAAAAGACATTTTAGGTGTACCAGATATACATTGCTTTTTCTGCTACTAACTTACGCTTTTACCCTCTCTGCTTGCGGGGAGGGTAAAAGCGCCCGGGAGGAAGGTGTGTTGATTTATGCGGCCTTGAACCCAGTGACAAATGAACTCACCCAATCCATAGAAAAATTTAACGAAATCCATACGGACGTACAGATTGAGATACGGGATTACTCGGACGAGGGCGGGAGGGAACGCCTCCAAACGGAACTGGTATTGGGGAAAGTCCCGGATATTATGGAATTGCGATGTTATGGCGAGGATGGGAAAGATTTACTTAAAGGTGTATACGATGTACAACATCTTCCAGGGAGCTATACAGGTCCCGAAGGCGGATATTTCATGCCCTATCGACAGATGGTCCAGAAGGGATACCTGGAAGACCTTTGGCCTTATATTGAAAACGATCCGGACCTGGGGCGGGAGGCAGTCTTGGAAGCGCCCCTGAAGGCCGCTGAAGTAAACGGCGGCCTTTATATGCTTTTTGAGAGAGTGGAGATATTTACCTTGATTGGACGGGAGAGCGTGGTGGGGGCGCGGTACAGCTGGACATTGGACGACATGATGGATGCCTATGCCTCTATGCCGGAGGGGGCTACCATCATGCGGTATAACATGACTAAGCGGGATGTTTTTTATAATCTGCTCTGCAATTCGCTGGAGCGGTTTGTGGACAGGGATACTGGAAAATGTACCTTTGACAGCGAGGGATTCTATTCTCTGGTAGGATTTTTGGAGACACTTCCTGATGAAATTGACTACGAAACGATGCAGGAGGCGGAGGAGGAGATCATGCGCCGGATTAGAAACGGGACGCAGATGCTGGAGGGAATGACGATTTCCTGGCCGCGGGGCATGTATTTTTCCGACAGTATTTTCCAGGAACGCACCGCCTTTCCTGGGTATCCTACGGCAGATGGTAGTTCAGGTAGTTTTTTCTATCAGACAGGAACGGTTCTGGGCATGTCTTCCACATGCCGGGACAAAGAGGCGGCCTGGGAGTATATCCGCAAAATGATTACGCCGCGTTTACGTAAATCCAGTTCTTCCATCGTCAACAGCAGCAGAAGCACTAATCTTCCGGTTAATTTGAGCGATTATGAAGCAATCTGCTGGTACGAGTTGGATTACATGAACTATGTGCTCAACCAGTTCCCAGAAGATCCTTTGAACTCCTATCTGCCGATACGACAGTTTCAATATGGTCCTATGATCTATTTGATGGACATCATTACAGAAAAGGGCCTCCAGCGGCACAGAGACCTCATAGACCACACCACCCAGCTTTACTGGCCGGAGGATGAACTGTCCAACATCGTCTGGGAGACCCTGGGCTCCTACTTCGCCGGGGACCGGACCCTGGATGACACGATAGGGCTCCTCCAGAACCGGGTGGGGCTGTATCTGAATGAGCAGAAGTAAATAAAAAGCGCCCTCCGTATGTGAAAAGCATACGGAGGGCGCTTTGGCAGGCTCTGCTTACTGATGGATGCCCCGGTTCTGGTCGCCGGAGGGGTTGGAGCCGAACTCGTAGTCGTTGCCGGGCAGGACGGCGTTGAGGAGGATGCCCGCAATGGCGGCGATGGCCAGGGCGGTGAGGGTGATGCTGGTCCCGCCCACGGAGAAGGTCAGGCCGCCGGAGAAGCCCAGGCCGCAGACCAGGATGACGGCGGCGATAATGAGGTTCCGGGAGTTGGTGAAGTCCACCTGGTTCTCCACGATGTTGCGCACGCCGATGGCGGAGATCATGCCGTAGAGCATGAAGCTGATACCGCCCACGATGGCGGTGGGCATGGAGCCGATGACGCCGGCCATCTTGGGGAAGAAGCCCAGGATCACCGCGTACAGCGCCGCAAGGCGGATGACCCGGGGGTCGAAGACCCGGGAGAGGACCAGCACGCCGGTATTTTCGCCGTAGGTGGTGTTGGCGGGGCCGCCGAACATGGCGGACAGCGTGGTTGCCAGACCGTCACCGATGAGGGTGCGGTGCAGTCCCGGGTCCTCCATGAAGTTGGAACCCACAGTGGCGGAGATGGCGGACATGTCGCCGATATGCTCCATCATGGCGGCGATGGCGATGGGGGCCATCACCAGGATGGCGGAGAGGTCGAACTTGGCGATCTGGACGGGGGGCAGGCCCAGCCAGCCGGCCTCGGCGATGGAGGCAAAGTTGAGGATGGCGGAGCCGTCGGCGTTGACCATGCCGCAGGCGTTCATGATGACGGCGGCGATGTAGGAGATCACCACGCCCAGCAGGATGGGGATGATCTTGAACATGCCCTTGCCCCAGATGTTGAAGACGATGATGACCGCCAGGGCGATGAGGGCCAGGGGCCAGCACTGTGCGGCGTTGGACACCGCCGAGGGGGCCAGGTTCAGGCCAATGCAGATGATGATGGGCCCGGTGACCACCGGGGGCAGGAAGCGCATGACCTTCCGCACGCCCACCACCTTCACCAGCAGGGCCAGGACCAGATAGAGCAGTCCGGCCACCACGATGCCGCCGCAGGCATAGGACAGCTTGTCCGCCGGGGACATGCCGGCGTAGATGCCCTGGTCCATTTTGCTCATGGTCTCAAAGCCGCCCAGGAAGGCGAAGGAGGAGCCCAGGAAGGCGGGGACCTTCAGCTTGGAGCACAGGTGGAAGAACAGGGTGCTCACCCCGGCGAAAAACAGGGTGGTCTGGATGTTCAGGGGCAGGCCGTACTGGCTGCTGACGATGATGGGCACCAAGATAGTGGCCCCGAACATGGCGAACATGTGCTGGACGCCCAGGAGCAGCATCTTGGGCAGGCCCAGCTGCCGCGCGTCGCGGATGGCTTCGGTGTTCTCGTGCATAGAAATTTCTCCCTTCTCTTTTTGACGGGCCTGGATGGTCCGCCGCTTTTGCGCAAAAAAAGTGACGATCAAAAAACTTGACCGTCAAACAGCGCTGCGGGAATGAAGAAAAGATACCTCGGCGAGGTATTTTCCCATAGAAGAAAGCGTGCTTTTCCCCATCCCTGTTTTGCCCCTTTTCTGCATTTTCGTCTTTATCATACCAGACCGGACCCTCCGGCGCAAGAAAAAAAACGGACATGAGTCCCTTTTCTATCTATCTGACAAAATCCGAGGGCGGCAGGCAGGATTTTTGCGGCATTTTCGGCAGAATGGAGTATGTCGTAAAGGAACAGGAATACTCCGAATACAGCAGCCAGTCAGTCTGCAGGCGGCACAAGGGCGCGGGAAAGGACGGGCAGAGATGGAAAGAGGGCTGATTCCATGCCGGCATTAGCAGCAGACAGGGCGGGATTGTCAACATCTTCCCGCCGCTTTGTTTAGATTTTGGCTATATTAGAAGTTTTACCAATAGGCTAAAACCTTTTCAGCAGAGTGCGAAAAGCGGCAATGATACACACCGCCTGAGCAGAACAGACAGATATTTCATAGGAATGCTAGTGGTGCTGGACAGCGTGTTCAACCGGGTCATCCGCAACCGGGCGCTGGGTAGGAACGCCTGGGCCTATATTGACGAGATTTATTTGCTTTTCCAGCATGAATACAGCGCAAATTTCCTGTTTACCCTGTGGAAGCGTGTCAGAAAGTACGGTGCCTGTTGCACTGGCTTAAATCAGAACATCGATGACCTCCTCCAGTCCCACGCCGCCCGAACCATGCTGGCCAACAGCGAATTTCTGGTCATGCTGAACCAGGCGGCCACCGACCGGGCGGAGTTGGCACGGCTGCTGAATATCTCGGACAACCAGCTCTCCTACATCACCAACGTGGACTTCGGCAGGGGCCTCATCAAGTGCGGCAGCGCCATCGTGCCGTTTATGGACAATTTCCCCAAGAACCGGCTCTACCGCTTGATGACGACCAAGCTGAGTGAGACAAGCGCCGCCTGAATTTCCGCTTTTATACCCTGTTGTTCGTATGCCAGGGACACCAAACCATGTGGTCATCCACCATCCCGACAGCCTGCATAAACGAATAGACGATGGTGGACCCCACAAATTTGAAGCCCCTCTTTTTCAAGTCCTTACTGATCTGGTCGGACAGCGGGGTGGACACAGGCAGATCCTCCATGCTGTGCGGTGCATTGATGATAGGGACACCGCCGACATAGTCCCAGATAAATCGGTCGAAGCTGCCGTACTCCTTCTGAATTTCAAGGAATGCTTTTGCGTTGCCGATGGCTGCGTTGATCTTGCCCCGGTGCCGGATGATCCCGGCGTCCGCCATAAGAGCTTCGACCTTTGCGTCATCATACAGCGCGACCTTCTGGGGATCGAAGCTGTCAAAAGCGGCACGAAAGGCTTCCCGTTTTTTCAGTACGGTGATCCATGCCAGTCCAGCCTGCATCCCCTCCAGGATCAGCATCTCAAACAGCTTATTATCATCGTGGAGGGGTCGGCCCCACTCTTTGTCGTGGTAGTCAATATATATCTGGTCGGGGCCGGCCCATTCACATCTGTGTACCTGTTCCATTGACGCTCCCTCCTTTGGAGGACAGTGTAACATGAAATGACGAAAAACGCAAAAGTGAGGTGAGAGAATATCGCAAAAGTAAAAGAAAAACGCACGGTAAAGGGCAAATTAAAGGAAAAAGCCAAGGCCGCACCAAAAGAGATTGTCCGCCGTGGGCTGGATGACGGTACGGAACGCCTGCGGGGCCAGCTCCGGGAGACTGCCCAGCGGGGACAGGCCAGCGACTATGGCGGCGACCGGATCGAGGACACCGCCGCCCATGGGGCCTATCAGACCCGGCGCGGGATAGAGGCCCTTATGAAGAAGAAAAAGTCCGCCAAGGGCCGGGAGACAGACGAGGAGCCTCGCATCCCTGATTCGCCTGCGTCCCCAGAGTCCCCGGCAGGGCCGCCCCAGGAGCCACCTGCACGGGAGCAGCCCCGGATCAAGACGCGGGAAGCTGTCTCCACCAAGGAGGGCGGCGCCGGGGCTGGACGGGCTGAGAACGGCGGGGCTGCGCCATCCCCTGGGGAGCAGATGAAGCAGCGGCGAATCAAAACGAGGGAGTCCACTGTACATGATGATCCCCGCCCAGATGTGCAGCCTGCGCCGCAGGATGGATCGGGGCCGCCAAAGATCAAGACAAGAGATGCCGTCACCAGCGCCCCCTCTGGTGACAGCGTCGCGCTGACCGCTGACCGCGGGGCGGGGACTCCTGACAGGCTGTCCATCAAGACAAGGGACGCCTGCATCCAACAGCCCCAGCCTCCCCAGCCGCTCGTGCAGGGCAGGCAGGAGTTTGCGCGGGAGCGTGGCCGTGCCGCGGCCATGAAACGGGCGGAGGCCCAGCGGGTGGCGAATGGTGGGGAGACTGCATCCCCTCCCGCTCCAAGCCAGCGCAGGTACGCTGGTGGGCAGGGCCGGCGCACCTCGGTCCAGGCTGTGCGCAGGCCGCCAAGTCCGGGAGAACCGGACACCCGGCCTGTGCGGGATGGTGGACGGACGATCATCAAAACGGCCCGCTCCGGGCGAAAGACCACAGAACGCACCGCCCGCCAGACTATCAAGACCGCGGAACGCTCCTCCAGAAAGGTCATCAAAACCACCCAGCGGACGGCGAAAACTGCCCAGCAGACGGTCAAGACCGCCCAGAGATCCGCCCAGGCCACCGTAAAGGCCACCCAGCGGGCCGTACAGACCGCCCGTGCCACGG
>CAJTVO010000034.1 GCA_910579485.1 uncultured Oscillospiraceae bacterium
GCTCGTGCTGCCACTGATAGTCGCTGCGGCCCAGCACCAGGGAGTTCTTCACCCAGATACACACCCCGGCCAGATGCAGCCCCGCATCGATAAACGCCCGGCGAAAGTTCAGCCCCTCCGTGTCCGCATGAAAAACATAGGCCGCCCCTCCCGGCTCCAGGTGGGCGACCATGTTTGTCATAGACTGAAGAAGAAACTGATAGAAGTCATCCCCCTTGATGGAGTCGTTCTGGATGGTCAGCCCATCCGAGGACTTGAAGGACACCCCGTAGGGCGGATCGGTCAGGAGCAGGTTGGCCTTCTTGCCGTCCATCAGCGTGGCCACGTCCTCGGCGGAGGTGGCATCGCCGCACATAAGGCGATGCCTGCCCACCGTCCAGACGTCGCCCCGTTTCACAAAGGAGGCTTGTTCCAGGGCAGTGGTGAGGTCGAAGTCATCATCATGTGCAGTCGCTTTGGAAAGGTCGGCAAACATGGAGGCCAGCTCCTGATCATCAAAACCAGTGGGATACACCTCCGCCCCGCTGGCGGTGATGTCAGCCAAAAGGGACATCAGCTTTTCATCATCCCATTCGCCAGTGATTTTGTTGAGGGCGATGTTCAGCCGCCTTTCGTCAACCTCGGACAGATCGACCACGCTGACCTCGCTCTCCTCCACCCCCAGATCCAAAAGGACGCGGAGCCGCTGGTGGCCGCCAATCACGTTTCCCGTGCTGCGGTTCCAGACGATGGGTTCCACGTTCCCGAAGGAGAGGATGGACGCCTTCAGCTTTTCGTAGGCCGGATCTCCCGGCTTGAGAGCTTTCCGGGGGTTGTACTCCGCCGGGTTCAGCTCCGATAATTTCATCTTCACAATTTCCATGTGAAGACCTCCTTTTGTCGTCTGTCACCGCTACATGGCGCTGGCGGCCACCATGCCCGATGCGAGACCACGCGCAAAGGAGAGAAAAGCGCGGAGCCAAAAACCTCCCTTCAAAAAGGATGGCGGCCCTCCCGAAGGAAGGCCGCCTGGCTGATTTAGGATTTTTGCAAGCCTACAATATCACAGTGCGGGGCGTTTCGTCAAGTTTCACACCGTTTCACGCCGTTTCAACTTTTGGGGTTCAGGTACCGATGACAGATCAGCTTAACGCTGTTAGCTGTGTTCCGGCCACCGATGGCCTTGGCCACTTGAGGCCAAGTCATGCAGTGGACGAACCGCAGGCGGAAGACCATGCGGGTCTGATCATCCTCAATCGTGGCTATGTACCTCTCCAGTATTTTCTTTTCCTGGGCGCACTCTGACTCAAGGTGGGAAATCCGCTCCTTCAAGTCCTCGATTTCAATAAGCAGACTGCTTACCTGATCCGAAACTCCCGGTGCATGGGGCATCCCAGTGATCTCCTGCGCACCCAGCCCAGCCGTTGCATACAGCGATGAGAGCATCTGCCGGTTCCGCTCCAACCGTTCATGCAATTTGTAGTAGATTGAAAGTTCCCGCAGCGTCATGCCATCAGCCCCTCCGTGTTGCGTAGTTCTTCAAAATCCCAGACGTTTGGGATTTTGGCTCAGTTGATTCCCGCCGCCAAGATGATCTTCTCGACCTGTTCCGGGTAGGACACGACGGCGGCGGTTCCCCCGGCAGCATTGATTTCCTTGATGGTCTGCTCTTGGATTTTGGAGAGCCGCCCAACCTCCGGTCGCTTGACCTCAAATCCGAAGAAGTGACCGTTGATGATGGCACAAATGTCCGGGATACCTTGGCGGCAGTAAGGCCCGGCCTGGGCTTTCCAGACGAATGCGCCGGGGTATTGCTCCTTCAGCCAGCGGATGATTTTAGCTTGGTACCAGCTTTCTTTGTGGGGGTTCGGCTCACCGCTCACCTTTCCTCACCATCCATTTTTGCTCCACACCAAGGGCAATAGTTGGAAACGACAGGTCGGATTTTTCCTCTGAGGTCGTGTTCATATCTGTCCACTTCTGCTAAAGCTCCACATCGGGAACACTGAGGCCAGTCGGAAATATAAATCCATTTCCCCATAGTGCGGGACGCTGGCATCTGTACAGCCCGATCATCCCAATACTCCGAGGCACCGATCTTCCTGGGCCTGTTGTTGTATGCCTCAATCCAGTCCGGGAGGCTCTCGTTCACGGTGTCGAAGGTCAGTCCCCACCGTTGGCAGGCATCCAGGGCTTCCTGGAGGAGAGGCCCCTCCCGAACAGTCCAGAGGATTAGGCCAGCCCCGGCCTGCTGCTCCTGTTTCGCTTTTTGGATGACCTGCCAGTTTGGCTCCCCAATTTCCGGGTACGCTTCGGTGCAGAGACATCCATCGAAGTCGATTGCGATGGCTTTTCTCATTGCATACCCTCCAGTTCCTTCTTTGCCCACATAGCCACTCCCTTTTTGACGTTGGCCTGGTAATACTCAGTCCCGTTGAAATTTTTGCAGCCTCGGCACCCAACAAGGGTACATGAAATTTCGTCTTTCCACCGTTCCTCCGGCGTGGAATCGCTCTCTGCTCCGCATGGATATTTTAGCGAGGGCATGGTCAGGCCCCCTCACTCAGCGGCGGCGCCTCCTCGAAGACCGGCCCCCCGGTGGCCGGATTGTCCGCCCACTCTCCGGCGGAGGCCGAGGCGGGGACATCGGCGAACAGCTCCAGGTTTTCCTTCTCGCCCTCCATAAACCGGCTGGCCATCATGTCCGCCGTCTGCAGGGCAAGGACGGCGGGGTACATCTCGATGCTCTTGCCCACGGCATTGTCGTTCTCGTAGTTCCCGTTCATCCCCATGTGGTGCCAGATAGCGTACATCTCCTGGCTGGTGAGGGTAGTGTACTGCTTGATGATCATGGCACTCTTGGGGCCGTGGCCCAGGGGCATCATGTCGTTCACAGTGTAAAAGGGAACCTTCTCCCACTTGCCGGTGGCGTCGTTCTTCACGTTCCGGGTGCTGGTGCCGTAGAAGTGGGTTTTGCAGATGTCGTGGAGCAGCGCCATCATGATCACGCTTTCATCCGAGATGGTGTCCACCACCTTCCCGGTGGCCATATACTCCCAATACCCGCCGCCTTCTTCAGCGTCCTCGCTCTACCAGGTGAGCAGCCCCCGCAACGCATCCAGGACGTTGAGGCTGTGCTGGAGGAGGCCGCCGGGGGCGGCGAGGTGATACTTGGTGCTGGCCGGGGCCTTGTAGAAGTCGCTCTTCTGGATGTACTCCAGCAGCTTGTCCATGCCGGGGCGCTGAACCTTGGCCAGTTCCGCCTCAAAGCGGGCGATGTTGTTCTCGATATTCATTTCGTGTCCTCCTTCAAAAATTTCTGCCCGCAGAAGACGCACCGCTCCGTGCTGTACGGCATCTCACCGCAGGCCGGGCATTTCGGTTCGCCGTCCGGGATGAATGCATCGCCGGTCGCATTGAGCGTGGGGACCCACAGGAGTTTAACCGGCGGCATCTTTCCGTTCGGCTTATCATCGTCTTCCGGCTGGTGCTCACAGCCGCGGCACATCCTGCCCACACCACACCGAAAGTCTTTGTCCCAATGGCATCTGATGACGCCGATACCATACTCATTCACCTGGCTCACCTTCACGCAGGAGTTTCTCCCCCTGGGCCTTAAGCTCCGGGAAAATCTTCTCTTGCTCCTTCTTGATCTGCTCGTACTCCCGGAGGTACTTTTTGAAGGTGCTTTCCTTGAACCTCTTGGCGCGGGCCGCCTTGATTTTCAGCTGCACGGCCTTCCGCCGCTCGATCAGGCTCCGCATCGTGCTGTTGGTGGTGAGGATGTGGTACTTGGCGCCGCAGGCCGGACAGGAAAAATACTGCACCTCCAAGTCGCCATCTCGAAGTGATCCCAGGCGGGAGTCATCCACGGTGAACTGCTGACCGCACTTATTGCAGTCGATGGGTTTGTCAAACAAAATCATGCTGTGTCCTCCTTCAACTGTGGCGGGTACCGATAATCGCGGCCGGTGTAGTCGCTGTTGATCCAGCACCCGCTCCCTGGGTAGCCCTCTGTCTTGGGCCACCAAAATTTCTTGAAAATTCTGTTGTAGATCCATCCGCTGTCCAGGCGCTTGCAGTGCCGCGCCCAGTAGCGGTTGAAAACCCGGAGGCGGGGCTCGTAGGTTCTGTTGACAAGGTCGTGGTACTCCTCCATGCTCAGCCGGTCAATCAGAGCGGCCCGAAACTGGTCAACCAGGCCGCCTGGTTTCTTTTCACCCTCCCCGATGGTGGCAAGGCACTTGGCCAGCCACTCATTTCCGGCTGTGTCCTCCGGGTAGGTGGGAAAGTCCTCCTCAAGCTCGACACACTTCCGGTAGAACCAGACCGCCCCGTCCATGACCTCCGCCACCAGCGTGTTGTAGGATCTGGCGTACCGGGTAGTGAGCTGCTGGAGCGGAACCTTCTCCCGGTTGTTTTTGAGCTTTTGGAAGTCGGCATGGAACCGTGTCAACCGCTGGCCGTCATTCTCCATTTTGGTGCCTCCTCTCGGTTGCCCCCTGTGCGGCCACAGGGGCGCGTTGTTGGCCTTGTTTGCCTGGGTGGTGGGGTTTACCCTTCTCTCCCCGTTGCCGCCCCACCGTGCGGCGGGAAATGGCCCCCTTTCACCTAATTGCGCAGTGCAGGTGAAAGGCAAAAATCCTTGATGGCTCAAAGGCTCCCGCCGGTTCCTTTCACCTTTCACCTAAATTTCTAAACTGACACCGTTTTTTTAGAATGAAGTCCGTATGTCTTGAAATTGCGATTTGCAATCGTTTTGCAATAAAACAGTGTAATTGGTGAAATTAGGTGTAATAGGTGAAAGGTAAAGCCGCTATCCTTTGCCGCTCTAAGGCTTAACCGCCTTTCACCTAACCTTTCACCTGGCCTTTCACCTAAAATCAGGGGAAAGGTTTTGTGGTTTAAAATGGCAGCTCCTCGTCCTCACCATCAATAGGGGTAAATTGCTGCTGCTCCCACTCTGGCTGAGCGGCAGCGGCCCTGGCCTCGGTCAGCTCCTCCGCATCGTCCACAGGATCATCTGCCTTAGATAATTTCCCAATATAGAACTCCACAAAGCGACTACTTCGGTTCCCAAACCACTTCATAACGGTGTAGGTCTTTCGTCCGCCGCGTTCCGTGTAGGAAGAAATCAATTCTTTTTCAGCAAGATATTTCATGGTCTTCCTGGGCGAGTATCCGGCTTTCGTCAGGGCTTGGTTCAGCATGGAGGGGAAAATGTAGGCAGTGTTCCCGGTCTCGCTGGCAAAGCCCAGGCAGGTACCCACAGTGTTGGAGCCGAAGTATGCTTTGTTCGACAGAACCCAGTCCACAATGAACTGCACCGCGTTCTCGTTGACGTCTGTGGCATTGCTCTCCACCTGACTGATCAGGATGTCGGAGGCCATCTGCTTTGCGGAGGCCCAGGACACCGCCCACTCCCCGCCGAAAAACCATGTGTCGATGAGAGCGTCCGCCAAGGCGACGGCTGCGATGCCAGCGATGTGGGAGCCGTTCTTGCCCTCGCTGACGGTGCGGACATAGTTCTGCATTTCCTCGTACATCTCCACAATCTTGCGCTCATCCATCTGGAGGATCTTCTCGATAAAGGCCGGGCCTGCCCAGCCGCAGTCTGTGGCCGACTGTTGGTGCATCAGGGCCGCATCCGCCTCGTTATCAAAGGGGCCACCGTATATTTCCAATACACGGGTGCTGACGCCGGTCTGGGTGGTTTCCGTGCTGAGTGGTTCCTCGCCGGTGGCCAGGGCCACGGTGCGCCATTGGTGGATGGTCTGGAGGCCACCGCCCTTGTTGCCCCGAATCTTCCCGGTGCCGCTGGCAATCATGTACACGATCTTCTCCAAGGCCCCCTGGTTGTTCCCGGCCAGTTGGCGCTCATCGATGCCCAAAGGCAGGTCGCAGTAGAAGGCCGCCGTCCGCTCCAGGCCGACCTGGGTAGCGTTGAAGCTGACCATGAGCCGCTCCGGGTCCCCCCAGGCGGAGAGAGCTGCTTTGAGGGCGGCGGTCTTTCCGCCTTTGGAGCCACCCCAGTTGTACACGAAGAATATCCGCTGTTTCACGATCCGTAGCAGGGGCGCGGCGAACCCGGCCGCCAGGATAAAGCGGAACTTCATCCTGGCCCGGTGGGGGGCTATGTGCTCCACCCACCGCTCCATGGTACCGTTCTTACAATAGGCCGCCGCCATGCCACGTTGGGATGGGTCTATGTCCAGGGTCAGGCCATCGTCGTGGCCAGGCAGGAACCGCTTTCCCGGCTGCCAACCGAAGGTTGATGTGGCGTCGTTCTTGGGAATCAGGTCGATGTTCTCAGCCTCCAGCGCCCCCAGGAAGCTGACCACCCGCTTGGCGTTCTCGCTCGTGACGGTACAGCCCAGGTCGGCCAGTGTGGTGATGGATCGGCTGGAGAAGATGGTGGAGCGGGGGTAGATGGCGGTCTGCCACTGGCCGTCCCGCTTGAAGGCCACTTCAATTTTCTCATCACCGGTTTCCAGGCTCTTGAGACGTTGGGTGAGGATGATGGGCGTTCGGCAGACTCCCACCGGGGTATAGGTCTTTTGGTCGATGGCGCTGATGCCCTTCTCCGAGTAAATCCAGCCCTCCGGCTGGCGCAGGTTGATGGGCGCCCCTTCAATGGCCTCCGGGGTGAGCTGCGCCTCCAGGTCGATCCGCTCTGCCCCCTTAAGGGCTTCCCTGATCAGCTGGGCCGCCTCTTCCTTGCCATGCTTGATAAAGAGGTCGCTGGGGTCTTTGGTGCCGAGGCGGTCGCATGACCACAGGTAGATCTCCCCGGTGAACCCGCCTTCCTTCAGACCGCAGAACAGCTTACTGGTGAAGGTCTCACCGCCGCCGTCCGGCTCTTTGTGTATGTAGAGCTTCAGTCCTTGGATGACCGCCGCCTGGTAGGATTTGAACATGGAGGCGCCGGCCACACCGATGGCGGGGAGGCCCATGTACCAAAGGCTCTGGGTATCACTCTCACCCTCCACCAAAATGGCCCAGCCTACCTTGCGGATATCCGGGAGCCGCCACTCACCGTAGAGGCATATCTTCCCGGCGCTGCCGCGCTGCCAGCGGAACTCGTTTTTGCCGTACCGCTTGCGCACGGCGGCCTGCTGGCCATCCTCGGTGAAGTAGGGCATCTGGAGGCAGGTCAGCCCCGCCCGCTCCTTTTTCGTTGATACCCGACAGGTTTCCGTCAGGAAGTCCACCGGGAGCCGCTTATCAAAGCTGTACTGCTCCACGCTGTAAGGGGCAAGGTTGGGGCCGCCGCTGCCCGTCTGTTTCGGTTTGGGCTTGTCCTGGGCCACACCGTATTTCTCCAGAATCTCCTTGTATGCCTGCTTGGTGTCGCACCCGTGGTACTTCGCCCAGAAGGTTATGAAATTGCTGCCCTCATCCTCCGAAAAACAGTACCACTGGCCGGTTTTCAAATCCACGGAAAAGCTGTTCTGCTTATCCCGGTGGAAAGGACACAGGCCCACCAGGTTGTCCCCGGTTATCTGGTATTTCTCAATGACGGCGGTGTACTCCGCCCGGTAGTCCACTATCCGGTCGAGGTCTACATTTTCTCTTGCCGCCATGCATCATCACCGCCCGTCTATTGTAAAATGTTCATCCTGGCACTCCCATTGTGTATTGTGGGCTGGCACCGCCGGTCGGCGGCACCAGCCCTATGTGGTTTACGCGAAGGGTAGCGGAGCGTCCCCATCGTTGTGGGGCGGGGCCTCCTCGAAGGCGCCGGTGCCGTTGAGGGCATCCATCTCGGCATCGTCCGGGGTGACGTCCACCGGCCGGCCCCGCTCCGGGGCGGCGGTGTAGTCATCCAGCGTGAGGGCCATACTCTGATACTGTGCCTTGATCTCATTACGGAGCTGGATCACCTTGGCGGCGGCGTCCGGAGGAAGGAGGCCCTTCTTCTTGATGACCACCTTGCTGTAGGCCACGCCGTTGCTGTTCTGGACCTTTTCCAGCGTCAGGCTCACAATCATCCCCGTGTAGGGCGTCCCGCTGGCCAGGATCTTCGCCAGCTGCTTGTTCACATCCTTGATGGAGGTAGGCGGTACCGACAGTAGGTAGAAGTTGGGGTCGCCATCCATCAGCAGGTAGATGCGGCGCATATTTTTGCACGCCTTGCCCTTGCTGGGGTTGCCCTTGTCATCTGTACCGGTGCCGTACTGGTTGTAGGGGCAGGTCTCGCACGTCCGAACCTCCCCGGTCTCCGTCCACACGGCAGTCTTGCCGTCCATGCTGGAGCAGACCGGGATCTTGTCCTTGGCATCCTTGGCGGAGCCGAAGGAGCCGGGCCAGTACCCGCTCAGGCGGTGGGTGAACACGATCACGCCCAGGATTTCCTTCATGGGGTCGGCGTCGCCCTCATCCTCGCCCTGGACCTCGTAGGCGATGCCCCCTCCGCTGGGGACCTTGATTTGGCGGCAGGTGATGCCGCTCTCCGGGTCCAGGTCCTCCATCTCATCCTTCAGCTCGGCCAGGAGTTCCGGGTCGATGCTCTCGTAGCGGTTGGCGATGGCGAAAGTGTCCATCGTGGCCAGGGCGGTGCTGTTCTTCTTGTCTGCCATAGATTATTCCTCCATTTCGTTTTCGCCGTCGTCGGCGGGTTCAACTTCTTCAAATGCGGCCTCGGCCAGTTCTTCCAGCGGGGTGGCATCATCCCGGCTGGTGGTCTCAGCCGTGTACAGATTGTTCAAGGTGCGCTTCATCTCAGCGGCGGCCACCAGCAGAACATAAGCGGCCTTGGTGGTGCTGTTTACAATGGAGCTGGTGGCATCGATGGCATTGAAATTGGGGTCAGCCAGGGTGCCCAGCAGGGTATCGGTGTCGTTCTTGATGGCCTTGACCGCCGAGGTGATCTTCACCAGCTGCTCGGCGGCGACGCCGTAGGCTTCGTGGCGGTTGCGCACATAGGGCGGGGCGGTCATGGTCGCATGGGCAGCCTGTCGGTGATGCTCCTGGATCAGCAGGCCGGCGCTGGCGATGGCCTCTGTGGTCAAGTCTTCAATGACGGCCTGCAGTGCAGAACGGGTGTCGAGCTCCATCTGCTCGTAGTCATTGTTCATTTTTTCTTCCTCCCCGCCGATTCTTTCCTCCGGGTGATGTCATTGTACTCATAGCTGCGGATCACGGAGTCCAAGCCCTCGCTCAGTTCCCCATGCTCCTCCACATAGTCCTTGATGGTAGACTGGAGGGTGCGGGGGTCCACCTTTTCCACGATGATGTCCCCCAAGCCCTCCTCCCGGAGGACATCCAGGAAATCCAGCCCACCTTCAGCCAGCTCCTCCTCCGACCGCTTGGTGTAGGACGTCTTAACGGTCAGGGTAAAGCAGTAGCCGCCGGTGGAGATGCGGGGGATGTCCTCATCCACCATCTGCTGGGTGATTTCCGCTTTCGCCGCCTCGATGGCGGCGTTATTGGCCTTGGTCTGTTCAGCCAGGTCATCCTTCCGCTCCAGAAGGGCCTGGTAGTTCTTGATCATGTCAAGCAGCTCCATGTTCTTCATCCTTTCTGCGCCTTAAGGGCGCACTCTGTACAGAGAAACTGTATATCCCCGCCATACAAACTCTTCAGCACCTTGGCATTGTCTGTCTGATACCAGCACTCCCTTCCACACTCCGGGCAGGTAGTAAGTTGCCAGTCCTCATTCATTGGCTTGGGGATGTTGCTCCGAAGTGCCATCATGCCGATAGGAAATCCGGGAGCCGGTGTGGCCGAGGTGATGGTCTTAGCGGTTTTGAACTGTGAAGGGAAACCCTTGAATTTTTTACTGGGTCCCATCGCCAGTGCCTCCCCTCAGCAGCCGGGCGCATCCCCAGTTGTTCGGGTTGCTCCCGGTACCCTCGGCTATGAAGGGGAGCGTATACACATAGGCCATGCACTTGTGCCTGATGCAGGGTTGGAATCGCTCCCACTCGACCGCTCTGCCGGTTATGTCATTGCTTTCTCGCTCGACCACCTTTCTGAAGGGGCAGAGCTTTGTTTTTTTACTCACAGATGTTCCTCCCTTAGAAGAATTGCCGCCAGTCATCCACAATGGTCTTCGCCAAGTCTTCCTTGGCGGCCAGCGATTTAAGAATCAGCTCATCCACGGTTTTCTCGGCCACCAAATGGATGTATGTGCAGGGGTGCCGCTGGCCAATGCGGTGAATACGGCTGAGGCTCTGCTCGTAGGTGGCATAGTTGAAATTCTCCGAGTAGTACACGCAGGTGTCCGCCGCCGTCAGGGTGATGCCGGTACCCGCTGTGTCGATTTGGCCCACAAAGACCATGGTGGCTGGGTCGGTCTGGAACTGCTGGACGATGTCGCCCCGCAACTCCTTTTTGATGTCCCCGTAGATGGCCACCGTCTTCATCCCGTGCTTGCCGACCATGTCGTTGGCCAGTTTAATGATTTCCATCACCTCCGGGATGAACCGGGCGAAGATGACCAGCTTTTTCTTTCCTTCCACCACATAGTCCTGGAGGATGTCGGCCAAGGCGTCCAGCTTGCCCCGGCTCACCAGCTGGGGCCTCGCGGCATCGTCCTCTACCAGGAACCCGCCGGTGAACTGCTGGAGCCGGAGAAGCTTGGTAAGGACTGTGGTGGCCGTGATGGTGCCGCCGCCATCCAGCTCGGCGAAGCTGTCCCGCCGGAGCTTATCGTAGATGTTCCGCTCCTTCTTGCTGAGGGTGATGTACCTGTTTTCAAAGGTCTGCTCCGGCAGGTCGAGGGCCTCCTCCTTGGTCACCCGGTAGGCGATGCTGTGTTCCTTTTTGATCAGGGCGTCCAGGTCGCGGTACTGCACGATCTGCTTGCGGTTGAACCCGCCCATCACACAGTACCTCCCCCGGAAGGCGTAGAAATTCATGCCGAAGATGGTAGGGTCGAGGAAACGGTACTGGCTGAAGATGTCCACCGCCTCGTTCTGTACCGGGGTGCCGGAGAGGATCAGCTTGTACCGGGCCTTGTCCCCCAGCTGGTGCATGGCCTTGCTCTGGGCGGCATCGTGGGTCTTGATGCGCTGGCTCTCATCAGCGATGATGAGGTCAGCGTCATAGGCCAAGAGCCTGTCGAAGATGTCCTCCCGCCAGGTGGACTCGTAGTTGATGACGGCCACCTTCAGCGCCTCGAAGGGGAACTTGTCCAGGTCATCCAGCGCCTTGATGCGGGATTTCTTGTCGCCGAGCAGCACCTTGACGGTGTACTTGAAATCGGCGTACTCGTTGAACTCCTTCGGCCAGACGGCGCAGACGCTGGTGGGCGCCACGATCAGCACCTTCTTGACCATGCCCATCTGGTACCCGGCCCCGACCGTGGCGATGGCCGTCAGGGTCTTGCCACAGCCCATTTCGGCTATTCAAACAGGAAGCCGAAGCCTTTTCCTGTTTGCATTAGATCATCCCCCTTTCCTTGGCAAGCCGCCAGTGAAGCTTCATGTGTTCCCTGTGAGGCAGAACTACCAAATTTTCAATCCGGTTATCATCATGAATGCCGTTGATGTGGTGGACATCTTCCCACGGCTCCAGCTTTCTTCCCAAGTGTTCCTCCATGATTTTCCGGTGCTCGGTGTAAAGCCCACGTGTCACCGCATCTGCCTCCAAAGCAAGCTTCGGGTTTCGCTCTACATTCAGCGCAGTGAGGTGCGGGGCCTTGTGCCCAGCCGAGTGGCCGGGAACATTGATCTGCTGACGGACATGGCCGCTCAGCCAGGAAAGACGACACTCATTGCTGCAGAAGTTCCGGCTCCGAACCAGCGAAGGAGAAACCTTGACTTCCTTCCCGCAAGCGGCGCATTTTACCTTCTGGCCCTTAAACTGTGCGGCATCGTGACACTCTTTGCTACAGAAACGAGTGTGCTTTAGCGCAGAGGGCTTGACATGGAACGCTTTTCCGCACTTCTCGCATACCGCATTCAAATCCATTTGCCTCATGCGACACCACCCCCCATCTGCTCCAGCGCGGCCTTCACAAGATTTCTGGCCGCCTGTTTTACATCGTCTTGGGCAATGCGATCAATGGCCTTCATCATCTCCAGATAGCCCTTCTGCCAAGAGTCGACCCGTACCTTGAACTCCGCCACATTGGGATCGGCTGCGGCCAGTTTCTTCTCCAGGTTGCGAATCTGCTCGGCACCCTCGGCCTTGGCCTTATTCACCGCCTCGGCGGTCAGAGCGTCCTTTTCCTCCTGGGTGAGTTCCCGAACCTCCGGCCCCTTGGCCTTCAAATCGGCCAGTTCCTTCTGGGCAGCCTCCAGAGACTCCTCGGCGGCCTTGCGCTTTTCCTCGGCTTTCTTCTTGGCATCCTTGGCTTTGTCCACTTTCTCGGTCATCTCGGCGATGGCGGCCTGCCGGGCGGCCTCCACCGCCGCCGTGTCCGCCTCGGCGGGCCGGCTGCGGAGTTCCTCCAGCTCCTGCGCTAAGCGCGTGTGCTCCTCCTCAGCGGCCTGGGCGGAGGTGTTGGCCTCGCTCAGAGCGTCCTGGAGCCGCTGGGCCTTCTCCCGCTGCTTATCAAGGGCCTCCTGGGCTTCTCGTGCCTTCCTGTTGGCCTCAGTCGTTTCCACATCGGCAGCGGTCAGCTTGGCCTTGTAGACTTGGGCCTGATCGGCGAGTTCCTCCCGGAGCCGCTCCGCCTCCTGCTGGAGCCCACGGGCTGTCTCCTCGGCGGCAGCGGCCTTTTCTTCAGCTTCGTCCCGCGCCTTGAGCGCCTCGTTTAACTCCCGGACGCTCATGTGCTCCACATCATTCTCGCGCACGAACTTCTCCCGTTCATCCTCGTCCGGGATCACCAGAAGGCTCAACGCCTGGGAGAATGTCAAACGCCCAAACGTCTGGGATTTTGCTTCGCCGCCAAACAAACTCTGCTGGTCACTCCCGTACTCCCGGAACACCCGCATGAGGTTCTGCGCCTGGGAAGGGGAGTAGTCCACCTCGTTCTTCAGATACTCGCCCCAGCTCCCGTGGGGCAGCTTGGCCTTGGCCTCCGTCAGCCGGCGCCCAACCTCGATGGAGGCGTTGAGCACCATCCGGCCGGTCTGGTTCTTAATTGTGCGGATTTCCGCCGCCAGAATGTCAGGCGTCTTGCCGGAGTCCACAGGAGGGAGGGGCACCTCCGCAGTGGCGGGCGGGCCGCCCACCCCAAAGTCCTGACTGAGGAGCTGGCCCTCAGTTACTTCCATTTCGCTCATGCTACTGCTCCTTTCTTCTTGGGCAATTTGGGATTGCCCTCCTTGTCGCGCCTACTGCCCTTTTCCATCCAGTCCAGCCAGGTATCCAGGAACTCCCGGTAGACCTCTCGTGGATCAGGGGCAAAGCGGCCTTTGGTCGTATGTAAACCCTCGTTTTTGAATCCGTGGATCTGCACCAGCTTGTTCCCATTCATTTCAATGGTTAGCCACGGCTCGTCCGGCTTTTTGACCTTCCGCATGAAAAGGATGGTCGTTTTCCCTTGGATGTGCCGGTCTGCGTAGCCTCCCACACAGTGCTGGAGTTTCCTGGCCTCAGCCAGAATTTCATCCTTACCGAGGGGTGCCAGGATCACATAGCCGTCCATGGTGAAGCCGTACTTCTTCTCCAGCTTCTTGCGGTGCTCCTCGTACTTCTCCTCCGCCAGACGTGCCTGACGCTCCCACTTGGCCTGTTCAGCCTTCTGCTGGCGCTCCCATTCCCGCCGCTGGGCCGCCCGCTCCCGCTCCAGCTTCGCCTGGTGCTTTTTTGTGGCCTCGTCGTGCGCCGCTCCAAGGTTCCGGGGGAGCAGGACGTTTTCCCGGTGGAGAAGGTAGCCCGTGGCCTCGGCGGCGGTAAGGTAGTCCTCCCAGAACCGCAAGGCCGAGCCAATACTCTGCATTCCTCCGTACTGGGCACATCCCACATAGCCGTCCAGATATCGGATCAGCTTTTCCGGGGGCAGGTTCCACTTCTTTGCGGCAGAGAAGGTTTTCTGAATGTTCAGACCATTCCTCATCCACTCCGCACACTGTGCCAGCGAAGCACGGCCCTTCAGCCGCTTGCGCAGCTCCAAAATCTGAATATCGCGGTTCGTGCTGAGAAAGGTATTCATATCCTGTCGGCTCAAGCCGAAGGCTTTCGAGGGGTTCGGCTCGTCCCAATTGATGACTGCGGCGTGCTTCACACCCCGCTCAACGAAATCCATGACCACGTCGCTCATCCCGGCCTTCATCAGCATCTCAATCTGCCGGGGGTAGAAACAGCAGGCGGTCAGGAAGTGCAGAAACTTTGTGAATTTCTGCTCTGCCTCCTCTGCCATGCAATAACGGAAGGGGCTTTTCTGGATCTCATCCAGGCCGATCACATCATAGCCAACGCCATAGTCCGCATTGGCGGTGAATGGGCCGTGGATGTGCCATTTGCCTTTGGTGAGCGGCCCATCCTGGCGCTCAATCGACATGAAGGGCTGATCCCAATACCAATCTCTGGTGGTTGCCTCCGCCAGTCCAGGCTTGAACCGATACACGCCCACCAGCTTGATTTTGGGCTCGCCCGTGAGGCTGTACCCCTTGTCTCTGCTGTAGTGCTTGGCGCAGTCGTAGGCCCTGGCCCACAGTGCCCCCCGGTACCACCGAAGGACAACCGCCCGCCGGTATCGGCTCAGATTGTCCCGTCCTCCGCTGTAGCGTAATTCCTTCACAATGACCATCTTCCCGCAAAGGGGGCATTGTACGGTTGGTTTTGGCGGGTCCTGGTAGCTGTTTTTTGGTTCCCGCTGGTGGGGCGTCCACATGACCGCCGGGAAGTTCCGCTCCGGGGTAGTCACCATCATGTCTTCATCCTGCACTACCATGTGCTTGCGGCAGCAGGTAGTCCAGATCTCATCGGTGCGGGAACGGCGGAAGATGTACGCGGGGAACAGGGCGTTGATGGCGTCCCGCTCCGCCTGGTTCAAGGGCGGGGCCTTGCCGGCGAATTGCTCGGCCTTTTCCATGCTTGTCACATCTCACGCCCCCTTACAGGAAGTCCTCAAGGTCGAGGATCTTCGGGCCTGTGCTGGCCACCGGAGCCGCGGCCGCATCCTCGGCCTCCACATCGGCGCAGAGGTTGACCGTCATGTGGAACTTCACATCGGCGCCGGGGAAGTAGAACCTCACCGCCCGGCGGAACGCCTCCAGGTCGGAGATTGCGCTCCCGCAGCCCTTGGCCACCGCCTTCATGCAGTCGGCGAAGGTGCCGCCCTGGACCACCGCCTGGGCAAACTCCGCATCCTGGCGGCAGAACCCGTCCAGGGCCTCGCACACGGCGCCCTTCATGGCGCTGGCATACCTGTCGTAGCTGCCGGAGTTCTTCTCGGACTCCAGTTTCTTTGCCGCTTGCTCGTACCATTCGTTCATAAAAAACCACCTTCCTCTTGCGTCCCGCCATGAAAGGTGCTATAATCCTCTTAGGCAAGGACATTTTTCCTGATGTTTCCCAGCCGCTTGGCCTCTCCGTGTTGCAGCATGGAGAGGTTTTTCATGCGCATTTCATAGCATCACCCCACGTTCCCTCCGAAGTTGCCCCCCCCCCCCCCCCCCGCCAGAGCGAGGAATCGAATCCAACATTGACATCAATACCTAGGCCATCGTCTGGTGGCAAGTCGAAATACCGGCCTGTGAAGGGGTTGTTGTAGCGCATACCCAGTTCATCAAGTTCCCGCATGGCCCGCTTGAGAGTTGCCCAGATCATCCTGGCGTCATCCCAGGCGTAGATAAAGCCATCTGGTGCGATGATACTTTGTTTAAATTCTCTGTTGCAGTACCTCGAAATGGTTACGCGGTCAAATCCGGCGGCAAGGGCCGCTTGCCTTGCACTTGGGTAGGCATCCACTACTTCCAGCGATCTGTCAATTTTGATCACAGGCAGCTTTTTACAAAAGGATTTCGGCCCTTTTATCTTTAAGCGGGTGATGTCACTAGTCTTCATGATGCATAGGTTGGAGAGGCGAACGTCTGCCGGATTGTTATTCTTGGTGCAAACACTGTACCCAGGCTTTCTTGGCCCAATCCAAGTGTCGGCCATCAACGTGGTCATATACCTGTTGATTCGCTTTCCATTGGGTGAAGTTAACTTGATTCTGAGGCAGGTGCTGCCGCTCTTGCGATTTCGCCACAGTTCTGGAGACATAACTTTTGGATCTTCCCATCTAGAGTTTTTGTGCCCCTTCCCTTTTCGGTAGGACCGAACTCGGCCCTCGGTGCTGATCTGATACCAGCCATCGTATCCTGGTATGTCTTTCCATTCCTCCTTCTGATTCATCCGGCAACCGCCTCCCCGGGCTTCACCCATCCGAAGGTCAGCATGGCCATGTTTGCGCCGCGGACCTGGTGGGCGTAGAGCGGCATCTTCACGGGGTACTTGTAGAAGGGGGCCGGCTCCGGGTTCACTCGCTCCCGGTCCACCGCATCCTGCAGGGCGTGGAGCTCCCGCCACCGCTGCTCCACCGTTGAGGGGAGACGGACGATGCTGGTCAGCTTGTCCAGCAGTTCGATGTCGGCGGTTCCGTAGAGGGACTGGCTTTTCTTGTCCCACTTCATCTTGTTCCAACTCTTGATGATGGCGAACTGTACGTTGTCCACCTCCACCAGGATCAGGGTGTTGCCCTTCAAGGCCATCTTCATACGCGGCCATCCTTCCACAACTCGCGGATTTCGGTAACCCAATCCAGGATCGTCCGCTTGCCAGGGTAGTACATGAAGGGGAGGAGCAGGAGAAGGTACTCTCCGCCGATAGCGTTGTAGTCCCGCTCAGCCTGGGCGATCTGCCTACTCCATGCAAAGGCGAGGGCCGTCACCAGGAGTACGGCAGCCAATTCAAGCGCCACCGATGCAAGACTCCTTTTCGGTTTCATATGTAAAACTCCTTCCTATGGATCAGTTGTCGAACCAGAATACGATGCGGATATTGGCATCGTTGGAGCCGTCATCATCTTCCGGTCTGAAAATCCAGAAGATGTCGCGCTTGCGTTCCTCCAGGGCTTCCAAAAGCAGATCAAAGCAATTCGGCTCTGCTTGCCACTCCATCCATTCATATAGTTCGGGCATTCCAATTCCCTGGTACCAAGTATCCGGTTCCGCACCAGTTTCTCTGAACCGAATCGCCTGCTCCTTTTCCACAAATCCTTTGCGATTCACTTTGCTGACAGTTTTAATTTTCTCCTTCAGTTCAGCAAGGGTGGCGTAGCCGGGTGTGTGTGCATCTTGGCCCCATCTGGCATACTCAGCGGTGGTGTGCTCATTGGCATCCTTTGGAAATCCGCGGTCAAAGCCGAAGCTGGGGTTGTGTCCATAATTTCTTACATCAGCGAGGAAGGAAAACAGTTCATAATCCCTGATATTGTAGATAGCCTTGACAGTCATACGAGGCTCCCCTTCGTAGCTGGAAAAGGGATTGTGCCGCCAGTTGTCCACGTTGAACCATTCATTGGAGCCACAGGGAAATCTGCGCGCTTCAACCATTACATGAATATCGCATCCCATGGAATTGCTCCTTTCTTTACAGTAGTTAGGCCCACCGCCGCCTCTTGATAGCTTTCATTTCCGGCCTCGCCTGGTGGGTGGCCCGCGCCAGGTACTCGGCGATGGCCTCGTCGGTGATCCAGACCTTGCTACCGGGTTTCCGTTGTATGTAGGCCAGCCGACCGGTGCTCCGCTCAAGATCCAGCGTGGGCAATGACATCCCAAGCCGGGCCGCAGCCTCTTTACGGGTCATCAGCGTCATTTGCGTCACTCCTTGTCGATTGCGTACTTGTCAGCCACCAGGAGGATGTGATATAATCCAGCTGTGGCCTTTTTCGTGGGTTCGAGGGGGTCGCTTGCCCTGTCAGGTGTCGTCAGCACCTGATGGGGCATCTTTTTGGCTTGTCCCTTTCTTCACCGTATGGTATGATTAGGCTGGAGAAAGGAGGTGTGCGGATGAGCATTCGAGAAAAATCGCTAAAAATTGCAAGCTATCTGTTCGAAAAAGCTGTTGAGTACGGGACTTTCAAGAACTCCTATCCTGCAACATACGGCGAACTGGGCGATGCTTTAGGTATGTCCCCCAAGGAATGCCGCCTTTGTTGCGAATACCTGGAGAGCATCGGCTGTGTCAATGTGACAACAAATCCAGATGGAAATGGCACAGACCTCTTATTCAAAGCAATGCCTGCCGTAGTCGATTTCCTCGAAAACACTCCAAGTTAATTTACCGCAAAAACGCGATAAAGCACCTTTGCAATCTCCGGCAGGGCCGCAATCTCTGCCGGAGATGCGTTTTCCTTAGCCACTGTGCGATGCACAAACTGAACAAGGTCTTCCGTAACCGCAGAAAGCTGCTCTTTTGTCGGACTGAACTGCGATACCGCTTCTCTGGACGACGGCATTTTCTTCACCTCCTATCGCCGCCTGGGGCGGCTTTTTTCATGCGCTGGGCTGGTCAACGTCCCGCGCCGAATGGTCGGTCAGCATCTCATCCACCGTGATACCGAAGAAGTCCGCCACCAGCTTTGCCGCAGTTACGCTGGGGGAGGATTTGCCCCACTTGTAAATGCTCCCAGTTCCGATGCCGACCGCCTTTTCCAGCTCCGTGATGTTGGTTCCGTGTTCGCGGCACAAACGCTTGACGTTGTCTAAAATCAAAATCTCACCTCCTCTGCCTTGACACAAATCAGAAAATTTGCTAAAATGCTTTTGCTGAAACAATAGAAAATTTTCCAAAAGTCCGCTTTTTAGGGGGCTTAGTGTTTTGTTGTCTTTAGGCTCCTTTGCAGCCTGGGCAGCGAGATCCTCCAGAGTGTGGCACTCCTCGTAAGCGGACCTGTACTGTCCGGCGAGAATGACCTTGATCTCTTCGAGCGTATAAATTTTTTGCATAAAAATTCCTCCTTGCATAGCCGGCAGGAGGATGATATACTGTCCTCATGCGGGCCGATTGGGTGTTTCAATAGGTTCCGCTAGCCCTGTCAGGTGGTTGCTTCACCTGGCGGGGCGTTTTTTGCTTGTCCCTCCTTCTACCATGTGGTACAATCCCAGTACAGGCTCCTGCCAGAGCCGAGTACGTAGAACGGAGACGTTAAAAATGTCTGGATTTAGGTGCCCGTTTTGTGGAATGATTATGAGTGTGGATCACTCAACGAGGAGAGCATCTTTCTTTGATTTCGATGGCAAAGTTGGGGCGGTGTTTTATGAGCATAAACCATTTCTTGAAATCAACATTTATAGATGCCCAAATGATTCATGCCAGAAAGAAACCGTCATTGCCCTTGGACAAAACGGCTATATCGATGGGAAAACAGTTCTGATTTATCCACCAAGTAATGCTATTCGATTTCCTCATTATGTGCCTAAAGCAATACGGCAAGATTACGAGGAGGCTTGTTCTATTAGTGACCAAAGCCCCAAAGCATCCGCCACGTTGGCTCGCCGCTGTCTTCAGGGAATGATTCGTGATTTCTGGGGAATTAAGAAAAATCGTCTCGTAGACGAGATTGCAGACTTACAAGGAAAGATACCCGCTTCCCAGTGGGCCGCAATTGATGCGCTGCGCAAAATTGGGAATATCGGCGCTCATATGGAAAAAGACGTTAATACCATCATTGATGTCGATCCAGGGGAGGCCGAAAGGCTGATAATGCTAATAGAATTGCTTGTTGATAAGTGGTACGTTGCGCGACACGAGGAAACAACCCTGCTGGAAAACATTGTTGCTGATTCTGAAAGCAAGGGACCAGCTAAACATTTTTAGTCTCTCGGATCATGTTCCGCTAACAGTTGGCCCTCAAGGCTCCAGTATTGGGTCACGATACGGCAGGGATCTTCTTCGCTTCCACTTCCTCTTGCTGCTGTTGTCTTAATGACCTGCATTACCTCTGCACTGCTTGTTCCTCTGGGACGGGCAGTGCTTTTTTCTGCGCCATTATGCTGGGTCGCCATCCCGTTCACCTCCCCTCGTTTGATTTTGGCCCTCTGCTGGGGCTGGGTTCCCTACGCGCTGCTCTGACCGGTGTCCAGACCGAGGAGGTAATCAATCGGTTTACCCGTTACATTCCGGAGTTGTTCCAATACTGTGGACGGAATCATCGCTCCTCGAATGTAGCTGTTATAGGTTTTGAGCGTTATACCGAGTAAATTGCACATATCCGTTTTGGTCATCTGCAAACGCCACCGTTCGGACTCGATGTTAGTTCGTTCCATTAGTCTCACCTCCTGCCGTCCTCAAACTGTGGACTATCGCTATAATAAACCACATTTTGAGGATTGTCAAGAAAATTTTCCCCACTTTGGGGATTTTTTTATTGACAGCTATTCCTCAACGTATTATCATCATGTTAGATAGGGGGCGAGAACATGTATATTCGATTAAAAGAATTACGCGATTCATTGGGGTTGACACAAGCCGAATTTGGGAAATCCATAGGAATCGCAAAATCCACTTATAACAATTATGAAACTGGAATACGTGATCCTAAATCAGATTTTTGGATTGCAGTTGCTCAACGATATGGGGTAACCATTGATTATTTAATGGGGTTTAGTGATGATCCGATTCCGGTAAAAAGACACGAAAAAGATTCACCTTCGGGGGAAGGCGGATTAAGTGAAGCGGAATTGCATTTGATTTCGCTATATCGGGAATTGAACCAAGAGGGCCAAGAAAAGCTACTTGATCTTGCAGATGATATCGTATCTTCGGGAAAGTATATAAAAAGTGATTCGGATAAGCTGGGCAAAGCAAAGGGCGCATAAAAAAAGGCCGCTCAAATGAGCGGCAGAAGGAGGAAGAATATGACATTTGGAATGTGGGCACAAATGGTATAGCTTAAATCAAAAAACCGCCCCCGGTGCTACCAACACCGGGGGCGGCTATAGAGGGCAGCAGGCTTGGACGGCTCCACTGCCCTCCTATCATACCAAAGATTGGGGGAAATATCAATGGCCAGACCAAAAAAACCGACGTATGAGTATGTCGAGAGATTAGGCAGATACCGCAAGCGGATCAAGGACGCCGATGGAAACTACGTTGCCATCTACGGGAAGACACCAGAGGAATTGACAGAAAAACTGGCCGAGGCCCAGCGCCAAATTGACGAGGCTGTATTCCGACGTGACAATCCAACCGTTGAGGACTATGCCACAAAATGGCTGACCATGCACAGCTCCCACATCAGAATGACCACCCTTGCCGATTATACCTCCAAGGTCAAAATCTATATCATTGAGCCGCTGGGAAAGAAGTACATGGCTGAGATCACCCCGGATGATGTGAAACTGGCTATCAGCAAAGCCGCCCAGCAGTCGGCCTCCATCTATCGCGGCGTTCAGATGCTCTACAAGATGATTTTCTCTTCGGCAGTAGAAAGCGGCATTATCGACAAATCCCCATGTGAAAATATCAATCCCAGGGGCGGGAAAGAGCCAAAGGGAAAAACCTCTCTCACCGATCAGCAGGTCAGCATCCTCTTAGATGCGGTTCAGGGCCTCCCTCCATATCCATTCATCATGCTGTGCCTGTATGCGGGCCTGCGCCGCGAGGAAGCGCTGGCATTGCAATGGGATAGCGTTTTTCTATCGGACAAGGCTCCCTATATCACGGTACAACGAGCATGGCATATAGAGCACAACAGGCCGGTTATTTTGGATGATCTGAAAACCAAAGCCTCCAGAAGAAACATTCCCATTCCACCGCAGTTGGTGGAGTGCTTGAAAGCCGTTAAGGAAAAGTCTGCTTCTGATTTCGTGATTTCCAATCGGGACGGCGGAGCCCTTTCGGAAACCCAGTGGCGTCGGGTATGGGGCTATGTGCGTACCCGCACCGTCAGGGAGCGAACCTACCACCGATATATCAACGGTCAGAAAATCTCACGCACCGTAACCCCTGTCCTGGGGGAACGGGCTGCACACAACGGCAATGTGGTATATAGCATCGACTTTGAGGTAACCCCCCATCAGCTCCGGCATACCTACATCACAAATCTGCTGCTGGCTGGCGTTGATGTAAAGACCGTTCAATATCTGGCTGGACATGAGCACGCTAAGATCACGCTGGACATCTATGCTCACCTGACGTATAATAGGCCGGAGGATTTAGCAGACAAGGTTAATCGTGCATTTTCGGGTTAAATTTGAGGTTAATTCAATCGAAACGGTGCGGAATCGCTTGCAGGACAACAGGTTTTGGAGAATAGGTACAAGAAGTACGGCCTCAAGGCGGCCCGTCGCGCTCCGCAGTTCAGCAAGCGTTAACAGAAGGATATCTGTGTCCGTGGCTCCCGCCCTTTGGGCGGGAGCCTTTTTGCGGCAGTTTGCGCGGTGAGAAAAAGAAGGAGGGGAGCTTTATCGCTCCACTCCTTCTTCCTCCAAAAACTGGGCCGCCGTCATGCATCGGGGGCGCTCCATTTCAAGACTTAAAAAATCCTTGTCGCCGGTGAGGATCACGTCGACATCCGCAACGATGGCTGCGTTCAAGATCGGTTGATCCTTCGCGTCCCGGATCAGCTTCGTGCCGTTGTTGACTGCGGGGATCAGCTCATAGGAAAGCTCCGCCAGGAATACCTCGGCGTCTGGAAGCGCTTCGGGCGCTTTGCGCTTGAGCACGTCATAGAGCTCATAAATGCTGCGGTCGCAGATGACCATCTCGTGATAGCCGGAAACGTAGAGCAACGCCTTCGCCGGTTTTGAGCCGGGAAAGAGCATGGATGAAAACAGGATCTTGGTATCAACAAGAACTTTCACGTCGAACCTCTCCCGTAGCGGACCTCATCGATCAAGTCCTGCACGTCATCCTCATCCTGAACACCCAGCTTTTCAGCAAGTCCGGTAAAGGCGTTCTGAGCCTTTGCCAATGCCTGGGCGGAAGCGTTGGCAACTACTACCTCGCCTCCCTGATTTTGGAAAAACAATATCTTGTCACCCGACTTTAAGCCAAGAAGGCGGCGGATCTCCACAGGGACCGTGATTTGCCCGTTGGAAGAGAGCCTTGCCAGATTCATAGATACCATCCTTTCTATTCTTGAAATCTAAAGAATCCTTTAACTGTCTTTATTATATACGATACAGAGACGAAAGTAAACTGTTTTTATTTGTATTTTGCAGGGTGCGTATCCGCAGGGCGGAGATATCCGACAGGGCGATAAATTGTTTGTATTCTATAAATAGGTCAATTCCACCCTATAGCGAATAGGTCAAATCGCCATACTATAATTGGTAATGTTATGACCAGACTGAAGGACCTCCGAAAAGCACGGGGTTATACACAAATCAAAATGCAGATGCTGACCGGGATCGACCAGAGTGACTACTCCAAATTGGAGTCCGGAAAGCGTTACTATACCTATGAACAGCTGCGCCGCATAGCACTGGCCTTGGATACCAGCATGGATTATTTGGCGGGATTGACCGATGATCCTCGCCCATATCCTCGTGCCAAACGGCGAGAAATGTATAAACACACCACTATTATACGCAATGTAATTGAACCGCTCCAGGATTTTCCTGGGGCGGTCTCTATTTCTCACGCAGTATTACCGGTTATTCCGGTAAAAACAATATCGGGATTTCCGATATTGCATACTGTTGCTGAGGTGATGATCATGCTGGACCGTCTGCGCGGGCTGCGGGAGGATAGAGACTTGACACAGGAGGACATGGCGGAGATCTTGAATGTTTCCCAGTCCACATACTCGGACTATGAACTGGAGAAAATCAATATTCCGATCATTTCCTTGCGAAAGCTGTCAGAATATTTTGGGACAAGCGTGGATTATATTCTGGAGCTGACCGACGAACCACGTCCCTACCCCCGCAGGAAGCAGAAATGATGGACGGCCTGCTGAGAAAGTGCCGCACCGCCCTCCTGGACCTCCTCTTTCCGCCGAAGTGCGCCTTCTGCGGAAAGCTTCTGGAGACGTCGGGGGACGTTTGCGAGGACTGTGAGAAGGGGCTTCCTTATCGGGAGGAGGGACAGATCCTGTCCGCCATCGGCGAGGAGGGGTTTCCCTGCGCCATTGCCCTCTACTATGAGGACATGATTCGGGAAGGGGTCCGCGCCCTGAAATTCGGAAAGAAGTCCTGGCGGGCCGGGGTCTTCGCCCGGTACATTGCTCAGACCGCCGCCGAACAGCTGGGCGGGGCGTTTGACGCGGTGACCTTCGTGCCGGTGAGCTCGCGGAGGAACTTCGAACGCGGCTTCGATCAGGCCCGGCTTTTGGCCGGTGCGGCGGCAAAGATCTGGGGCGTCCGCGCGGAGCCCACTCTGCGGAAGGTGCGCCACACCCGAGCCCAGTCCTCTTTGGACGATCCCACAGCCCGGAAGCGGAACGTGAAGGACGTCTACGCCGTCCCCCGTCCGGACCGCGTCAGGGGCCGCCGGTTCCTGCTCATCGACGACGTATGCACCACAGGAAGCACCATGGCGTCCGCCGCCGGGGCGCTGATGGAGGCGGGCGCGGCGGGGGTCGTATGCGCCGCGCTGGCCGGGGGACGGAGGAAAACCGAGAAAACGGGGACCGCGCCGGAAGATTTTGGTAAAATTTAAAAAAGAAAGTCTTGCCAGAAGCTTGCAAAATTTGGACGGGCTTAGTATAATAGTTATTTGGAGTACTCGCAAGAAAATTGCTCAAAATAGAATGGACAACTGACGAGGTGGAAAAGTATGTGCGCATTTGCTAAAGACATCGGCATCGATCTGGGAACCGCTTCCGTATTGGTATACGTGAAAAATAAGGGCATCGTCCTCAACGAGCCCTCCGTGGTGGCTATGGACAAGAACACCGGGAAGCTGCTGAAGGTGGGCGAGGCCGCCCGCCAGATGCTGGGCCGCACCCCCGGCAACATCGTCGCCATCCGGCCCCTGCGGGAGGGCGTTATCTCCGACTACGACATGACGGAGCGTATGCTCAAGGAATTTCTCCGCAAGGTGGCGGGCTTCATGGTCTTCAAGCCCCGGGTGATCATCTGCGTGCCCTCGGGCATCACCGAGGTCGAGGAGCGCGCCGTGGTGGACGCGGGCATCCAGTCCGGATGCCGCCGGGTGCATCTGATCGAGGAGCCCGTGGCCGCGGCCATCGGCGCGGGCATCGACATCACCAAGCCTGACGGGCACATGGTGGTGGACATCGGCGGCGGCACGGCGGACATCGCCGTCATCTCCCTGGGCGGCGTAGTGGAGTCCTCCTCCATCAAGGTGGCCGGGGACCAGTTCAACGAGGCCGTGGTCAAGTATATGCGCCGTAAGCACAACATCCTGGTGGGCGAGGGCACGGCGGAGAAAATGAAGATCTCCGTGGGCTGCGTCTACCCCAGGGAGGAGGAGACCTTCATGGATGTGAAGGGCCGGTGCCTGCTGACGGGCCTGCCCAAGACGGTCACGGTCTCCTCCGAGGAGATGCGGGAGGCTTTCGAGGAGCCTGCGGAGGCCATCCTGGAGAGCATCCACGCCGTGCTGGAGCGCACGCCGCCGGAGCTGGTGGCGGACGTGTCCACCAACGGCATCATGATGACCGGCGGCGGCAGCCTGATCTCCGGGTTCGACAAGCTCATCACTGCCCGTACGGGCATCGCCACCACCGTTGCGGAGAACGCCATCGCCTGCGTGGCGGAAGGTACCGGAAAGAGTCTGGACATGATCTCCGATATGCCGGAGGGCACCATCAATCTTTCCCGCCGCCGTCAGGTCAACTGAGGGCGCGGCAGGGTTTGAACGCCCCCGCTTCCGGAACATTTTACAAAAATTCGTTTTTCTCTTGCAAAAGCGGCGGGAATCTGCTAGAATATTCCAGCGTCCCGCCATTGGCAGGATCATTCCTGCGTCATTATCCGTTGGAGGTTTCGATACATGTCTTCTACAAAAAAACCGAGCAGTCAAAAGCGGGCGGACCGGGAGCGGCAGGATAACCGCACTCTGAACCGCGTCTACTATGTGTTCCTGCTGGGCCTGGCGGCCGAGTGCTATCTGATCCTGGCCTACCGGGGCTTCGCTTTTGGAAACATCGGCTCCACGCTGGCGTGGAACAAGTTCCTGAACGTCGCCATGTGGGTGGGCCTGGCCCTGCTGGCCGCCGGAGCGGTGACGGCCTTCGTGAAGAAAAATGACCAGAAGCTGCGCAGAATCATGACCTGGGTTGCCGGTGTGGGCGCGTTCTTCTTCGCGTCCAGCTGGATCATGACCCGTTTCTTTACCAACGGCATGGGCGTTACCATCATGTGCGTGCTGGTGCCCATCCTGGCGGTGTTGGCGTTGATCTATCTGCTCTACCAGCACGAGTGCGCCGTGAACACGGTCCTGCTGGGCGGGGCGATGTTCAGTGTGTGGCTGCGTGGCGCTACCGCCCAGTCCGACTACTGGCGGCTGCCGGTGATCGTTGGCTGCGTGGCGGTCCTGCTGGGCTTGGCGGCTGTGGCTTATCTGGTGAACAAGGCCAGACAGGACGATGGAAAGCTGTGGGGGGTCAGGGTGTTCTCCCCGGAGTGCGACTACCGGATCGTGCTTGCTGTTGTGGCCGCTGCCGCGGCGGGCGTGCTTCTGGTGACTGTTCTGCCCGCTATTTCCTACTACCTCATGTGGGTGTTGGGCGTGCTGCTGTTCGCGGAGCTGGTATATTATACCACCAAGCTCATGTAATGGTTTGATTTTTACAAAGGCACTATCCGGGCGGATAGTGCCTTTGTTTTTGGGCGGCAGTTGGTTCTGCGGCCCCTGCGGGGCCGCCTCCGCTCGTTTCTTTTCGATAGCCCGTGGGCTGTCCGCCCCCGGACCTACTTTTCGCACCCGCGAAAAGTAGGCAAAAGCGGGCTTAAACCTACGGTTTAAGAATCCCTTTCTCGGGGCCGCCCTTTGGGCGGCCACCTCGGCGGGGG
>CAJTVO010000035.1 GCA_910579485.1 uncultured Oscillospiraceae bacterium
CTTTTGCGGTGCGTCCGTCGTTCCAGAGGATGGCCGGACGCAGGACGCCGTCCGCTCCGTCCAGGGCCACCAGCCCGTGCATCTGTCCGCCGCAGCCGATACCCTTCACTTCGTTGGCATCAAAACCTGACAGCAGCTCCGGCACGCCCTCCAGCACCGCACTCCACCAATGGGCGGGGTCCTGCTCGCTCCAGCCGGGGCGGGGAAAGGCGAGGGGATAGTCCCTGGTGACCGTGTTTCTGACCTGACCAGCCTCGCCTACCAGCAGCAGCTTGCAGGCCGAGGTCCCCAGATCGATTCCGATAAAATACATGTAATTTCCCTTTCAACGGTTCGACGTACTGTTATGAAATATCTTCTGAGAGAATTGATCCCCTTAATTCAGAAATGCTTCATTCAGCACCACATTAAAGTCCTTGGCAATCGCGCGCAAAACTTCGTCGGTGATCGTCTGCCGGATGGGCTGGCCAGTGGCCAGCACCTTCCAATAGATCTCCGCACTCTTCTCAATGGTGTGCGCCAAGCCGAAGGTCGTATCAAAATCCGGGCCAGAGGCAAACAGTCCGTGCTGCGCCCAGATGGCGGCCTGATAGGTCTTCATCTTCTCACTGGTGGCTTTGGCGATGTCCGCGCCGCCGGGAACCATCCAGGGGCACACGCCCACGCCCTCCGGGAAGACCACAGGGCACTCTGTTGCACTCTGCCACAGGGCACGGGAGAAGTCCCGGTCAGTCAGCGGCAGGATGTAGGTCAGGGCGATGATGTTGGTGGCGTGGCAGTGGTAGATGACCCGGTTGGCCCCATTGGTGGCTGTCTTTCGGACGCTGTGGTTCATGAAGTGGGAGGGAAACTCGGAGGTGGGCTTGCCGCCGTCCTCCAGGCCCCAGACGATGCGCCAGGCATTGCCGTTTTCGTTGATCTCCACGATGCCCAGGGAATGGACGGGATCAGGTTCCACGTTGCGGAAATACTTTCCGCTGCCGGTGGTGATGAAATACTCACCTGCCAGATTCTCCGCCTGGACGTCCATCATGACCCACGGACCGGGAGCTTTGAAGAACGTGCGGCACTGGACAACATCCTCATCCGTCATGCGATAGGTCAGATTGCCGCCGTTGCGCTCGTGCCAGCCCCGATCCCAGCCGTCCATGCACATCCGGATGAAGCCCCGCATGGCGGGGGCTTGCAGAATATCCGTCATTTCCGCACCTCCAGTACCTTTTTCTCGTAATTCTTCACCGTATCGTACCACTCACCGTCAACCGGGACACCGCACTGACGGCAGTATTCATCCCAGACCTCTCCGAAGGGCAGGGTTTTCAGTTCCTCCTGCACTACCATCAGCTTTGTCCAGTTGTCCTTATCTTGCAACGTTTTCAGCTCATCGTTGGGCTGGAGCAGGGCGAACAGCAGGCTCTTTTGCAGATTCCGGAAGCCCGTGGCCCAGGCCGACAAGCGGTTAATGGAAGCGTCAAAGTAGTCCAGAGCGATGTTCACGCGCTCTACACCACAGCGGATGATCTCCCGGCAAATTTCTTTCGTCTCATCGTCGAACAGCACCACATGGTCGCTGTCCCAGCGGATGGGCCGGGTAACATGGAGGGCGATCTCCGGGAAGAAGGCCAGCAGGGCGGGGATCTTGTCACTGACGACCTCCGTAGGATGGTAGTGGCCGTTGTCCATCAGAGGGATACACTTATCTTTGTTAAAGGCGGCATAACTCAGAGCGAACTCGGCGCTTCCTGCCGTGTACGCCTCTACGCCGATGCCGAAGACCTTGCTTTCCACACAGGGCTTTACCATCTTGAAATCGTAGGGCTCAGACAGAATTTCGTCGATAGACTGGCGGTAACGCGCTCTTGGTCCCATACGGTCTCCGGGAATGTCCTTGAAGCCATCGCCCGTCCAGATGTTCATCACACAGGGCTGGCCCAGCTGCTCCGCCAAGTAACTGCTGATGCGAATACAGGCTTTTCCGTGTTCGATCCAGAACCGCCGAGTCTCCTCGTTGGGGGAGCTGAGGGTCAGCGGATCGCATTTCGGGTGGGAGAAGAAGGTAGGATTAAAGTCACAGCCCAGGCCCCGCTCTTTGCAGAAGTCTACCCACTTCTGGAAGTGCTTCGGCTCCAGCTTATCCCGGTCGGCCCACTCGCCGGGTTCAAAGATGGCGTAGCTGGCGTGGAGATTGAGCTTCTTTGTGCCGGGGCACAGCTTCAACACCATGTCCATATCTGCCATCAGCTCCTCCGGGGTCCTGGCACGGCCAGGGTAGTTGCCGGTGGTCTGAATGCCTCCGGTGAGAGGCTTGGCGGGGTCAGTGTCGAAGCCCCGCACGTCATCGCCCTGCCAGCAGTGGAGGGCAACCGGGATGGTTTTCAGCCGCGCCAGAGCGGCATCAGCGTCCACATGGTACGAGGCGTATTTTGCCTTTGCTTCCTGATAGCTCATTTTTTATGTGCCTCCATTTGAATTTTGAGATTCCCCAGCGCCGTGGCCTCGATGGGCAGGGCGATGACTTGTTTTCCTGTAGTTTCTCGGGTCAGACGGTTCAAGAATTGATTCTTCGCGCCGCCGCCTACGATATAAAGCTGGCTGTACTTTTTACCGGTGTTTCGCTCCAGCTCCTCCAGTGCGGCGCGGTAGCTCTCCGCCAGAGAACAATAGGCGCAGCGGAAGTAATCGCCGACTGTGCGCAGACCGCTGTTTGTGGCAGCGTCAAAAGCGGCCTTCATGCTGGTTGGAGCCAGAAATTCGGCAGCGTTGGCATCTACCAGCATCTGGCAGGTACTCTCTTCCGCCGCCTGAACGATCTCCTGGAAGGATGCTTCCGGACATAACTCCTTCTTCAGTTCGTTCACGATCCACATGCCCATGATGTTCTTCTGGTAGCGGTTGCAGCCTACACCGCCTTCGTTGGAATAGTTGGCCTCCCGGCTGCCGGTATCGGTGATGGGTTGCTTTGTTTTTACTCCCAGCAGTGACCAGGTGCCGGAGGATATGTATGGCTGGTTTCCTTCCATAGGGATACCCTCTACGGCGGAAGCAGTATCGTGAGTAGCGCAGAGGATAACTTTGATGCCCTCGTATTCGCCTATTACTGTCCCTGGCTGGGAGAGTTGGCCGAACAGCGCTAGGGGAAGGCCAAGCTTTTCTATCAGTTCCCGGTCAAACCCGCCTGTCCTGGCGCTGACAAGCCCGGTGGTGGTGGCGTTGGTGTACTCATGGGCCTTTGCGCCGGTGAGCTGGTACATGAGATATTCTGGGATCATGAGGAAGTCCGTCACACCCTCCAGCCGCCCAGACAGCTTATCAGCATAAAGTTGATAGATCGTGTTGAACGGTTGGAATTGGATGCCGGTGTGGGCGTACAATTCCTCAAATGGTACGATCTCGTGTACCTGCGGGATGACTGCTTCTGTCCGGCTGTCCCGATAGGCGTAACAGGGCTGGACGGGTTTATCTCCCTGCAGCAGCACATAGTCTACTGCCCAGGTGTCTATGGAGAGACTTTCGATTTTGGGGTACTTCGCTTTTGCGGCGGCGATGCCGGTTTTGACCTCCGACAGCAGCCGCTTCATATCCCAGATCAGGTGGCCGTCTACTTCCTGTGCCCCATTGGGGAAGCGGTAGACTTCATCAGTTTTGATTGTACCATTCACCTCCCAGCCGATGATATGACGGCCAGAAGATGCACCAATGTCGATGGCAAGATAATACGATCTGCTCATAGACAAAACTCCTTCAATAAAACGCTAAAACCACTCCCGATCGATCCACAGACCCAGGGCGGGGTTGGGGATGAAGTAGACCTCCTCCCCGTCGGGGAGGGTGTTGTAGCCATATTGCAGCTTGGATGGGTCATATCGTTGGGCCATCTCATCGTAGTCCGCCGCCTGGAAGCCCACACTTTCAATCTCTTCCCGGAAGTTATCTCTGACTGCATAGGTAACAGTAAACCGCCCGTCGGAGGACCCGTGGATCAAATGTGCGGCGGCGCCCATATTGTCCCGGAGGTCCTGATTCTCTGGCTTTTCGAACTGCTCCAACGTATCCAGCCGTCCCCGGTAGCCGTACTTCCGGATGAGCTTGTCCACCGCCAGATCCTCCCCGAACCGGGTCACACCGGGAGCCAGGACTATCAGCTCCCCGCCGTCGGTGATGGCCATACGGGTGCGGTATACCGCCTTGTTGCCCAGCCATGTCGTTTTAAACTCAATGGGCTCCAAGTAGACCACGCACTTTTTGATGCCGTGGTCCACGAAGTCGATGTTCTTCTCCTGGGACAGCGATACCGCTTCCTCGAAGGTTTTCCGTGTATCGCCGATGAACAGGCCGTGGGTGTGGATATCCCCGCCCGGGGCGGTGGTGACGGTGAGGGCGAACAGGATGGGCCGGTCCTTCAGAAAATGCTCCAGAGCATAGTCAAACAGCTTTCGGGCTGGGGTATGATCCCTGCCCATCATCCGCTCCATGCCGTAGACCGCGCCTACCATATGACTGGCGTTGATCATCTCGCTGCCGCCTACGCCCACAAACAGGTTTTTCGCGTGGTTTGCCATGCCCACCACCTCGTGGGGAACCACTTGTCCGATGGACAGGATCAGGTCATATTTTTCCTCCATCACCCGGCGGTTGACCTCCACGCTGACGGGGTCATGCCAGAGGCCTTCGGTGATCTCCTCCAGGTATTCTGCCGGAATTTCTCCCAGCTTTACTACGTCCGCCCGCCAGTTGTGGGGGATGAACAGCTCAAAGGGAATGTCTCCGAACATGGCGGCGGCCTGCTCCCGGGTTACTGGCTCATGGGTTCCGAGGGCGGGGAGAATGTCCACATGACAGCCCATTTCGTGCAGGGCGTGGTAGTAAACGTTAGTGATGTACCCCGCGTTGGAGTGAAAGCGGGTAAAATCCGGCGGGATGATGAGGACATTTTTCAGCGTCCGCCCCTCCAGAGAGCGGAGGAGCTGGGTCCTGATCTCCTCCCGGCTCAGACCTTCGTCTGTTGCCGCCTTGGCAAATAACTCCATGCCCTACACCCCCGAGTAGGCGCTGAAGCCTCCGTCCACCGGGATGACTACGCCGGTGATGAATCCAGCCGCGTCGTTATTCAGCAGGAACAGCAGCGTCCCCAGCAGTTCCTCCGGCAGGCCGAAGCGGCCCATGGGGGTTGCCGCCAGAATTTTCTCCGTGCGGGGCGTGGGAGAGCCGTCCGGGTACCACAGCAGGGTGGCGTTCTGCTTACAGGAGAAGAAGCCGGGGGCAATAGCGTTGACCCGGATGCCCACCTTGGAGAAGTGGACGGCCAGCCACTGGGTGAAGTTGCTGACAGCCGCCTTGGCTCCGGAGTAGGCGGGGATCTTGGTCAGGGGCGTATAGGCGTTCATGGAGCTGATATTGAGGATGTTACAGCCGGGACGGCCCACCATGTCCTGGGCAAAGGTCTGGGTGGTCAGGAGAACGCCGGTGAAATTAAGGTTGAAGACGGCCTCCACGCCTTCACGGTCGAGGTCGAAGAAGGATTTCGTCTCCGCGTCCAAGTCACCGGGCTCGTAATACTCCTTGTCGGTAGTAGCTCTGGCGTTGTTGCCGCCTGCGCCGTTGATGAGGATGTCGCAGGGACCGAAGTCAGCGTTGATCTCCGTCCGGCAGCGCTCCAGGTCTTCCTTGGACAGCACGTTGCACTGATACGCTTTCGCCGTTCCGCCATCGGTGCGAATTTCTTCCGCAACCACTTCCGCATTGGCGAGGGTGCGGTTGAGCAGGGCGACCTTTGCACCGGCGGCGGCAAGAGCCTTGGCAAACACGCTGCACAGCACCCCGCCCGCACCGGTGACCACGGCAACCTTTCCGGATAAGTCCGTTTTCAGAGGTAGATTCATGGATTTTCCTCCCTTATGCCTGATAAGTGTTGGCGGTGGTATCGCCGCCGTGGCCGGTCCAGTTGGTGTGGAAGAACTGGCCGCGCGGTGCGTCCGTGCGTTCGTAGGTGTGGGCGCCGAAGTAATCCCGCTGGGCCTGGAGCAGGTTGGCGGGGAGGCTGGAACTGGTGTAGCCGTCGAAGTAGCTCAGGGCGGCAGTGAAGGCCGGCATAGGGATGCCTGCACTGATGGCGTAGGCTACCACCTCCCGCCAGGCAGGGATCAGGCTCTTGATGGTCCCGGCAAAGTAATCATCCAGCAGCAGGTTCTCCAGCTCCAGATTCTTGTCGTATGCTTCCTTGATCTTGCCCAGGAACACGCTGCGGATAATGCACCCGCCCCGCCACATGAGGGCGATGCCGCCGTAGTTGAGATTCCAGCCATAGGTTTTGGCGGCGGTGCGCATGAGAGTGTAGCCTTGGGCGTAGGAAATGATCTTGGATGCGTAGAGGGCCTTGCGGATGCTCTCAATAAACGCTTTTCTGTCCCCAGTGAAGGTGGGAACGGTCCTGGGAAACGCCTTGGCGGCGGTGACGCGCTCCTCCTTCATGGCGGAGAGGCAGCGGGCGAAGACGGCCTCGCCGATGAGGGTCAGCGGAACGCCCTCGTCCAGGGCGGCGATGCCCGTCCATTTGCCGGTACCCTTCTGTCCGGCGGTGTCCAGGATGTGCTCCACCACCGTCTCACCCTTCTCGTCCTGGTAGCCCAGAATATCACGGGTGATTTCAATGAGGTAGCTGTCCAGCTCGGTTTTGTTCCACTCCGCGAAAATATCGTGCATCTCGGCGCTGGTCAGGCCCAAGCCGTCACGCATGAGCTGGTACGCCTCGCAGATCAGCTGCATGTCGCCATACTCGATGCCGTTGTGGACCATCTTGACGAAGTGGCCCGCACCGTTCTCGCCCACCCAGTCGCAGCAAGGGGAGTCGTCCTCCACCTTGGCGCAGATGGCCTGGAAAATGGGCTTGACGGCGGGCCACGCCGCCGGGGAGCCGCCGGGCATCATGGAGGGACCATTCAGCGCGCCCTCCTCGCCGCCGGATACGCCGCAGCCAACATAGAGGAGGCCCTTGCTCTCCACGTATTCGGTGCGCCGGATGGTGTCGGGGAAATGGCTGTTGCCGCCGTCGATGAGGATGTCACCGGGCTCCAGAATGGGGAGGAGCTGGTCAATGAGACTGTCCACGGCCTGCCCTGCCTTGACCATCATCATGATCTTCCGGGGCTTCTCCAGATTATCTGCCAGCTCCTGCAAGGAGCAGGCGCCGATGATGTTCTTCCCCTTGGCGCGGCCCTCCACGAACTTTTTGACCTTCTCGGTGGTGCGGTTGAACACGGCCACGGTGAAACCCTTGGACTCCATGTTCATGACCAGATTTTCGCCCATGACGGCCAGACCCACCAGGCCGATGTCCGCTTTTTTCATCATGTTTTCCCCCTTTTTATCGTTGCACACGGGCGTTGCCCGCGTAGATATCCCAAATCTGTTTTTCATCCGCAGGCTCGGCGTAGTCGTTGAGACTGCTTGCCGCCAGCACGCCGCTGGCCCAACCGAATTGCAGGCAATTCTCAGGCTTCCAACCGTTCAGGACACCGTACAACACACCGCCGGTGAAGCCGTCTCCGCCGCCGATGCGGTCCAGCACAGGGATGGGCCGGGGCTCCTCCACGATCCACTCATCGTCCGCCAGCATCAGCGCGCCCCAGAGATGCTCGTTGGCGGAGATGACCTGCCGGAGGGTGGTGGCAAAAATTTTCGCGTTGCTGTACTTCGCTTTGACCTCGCTGACCATGCCCTTGAAGCTGCCGATCTTGGCGGCAAGGTCCTTCCCACCCGCCTCCGGGCCGGTGAAGCCCAGGCACAGCTGGAAGTCCTCCTCATTGCCCACCAGAATGTCGGCTACGGACGCGATCTGATGGAACGCCTCCCGCAGCTCCGCCTCCCGGCCCTTCCAGAAGGAGGCGCGGTAGTTGAGGTCGAAGCTGACCAAGGTGCCGTACTTCTTGGCGGCTTTGGCAAGAGCCAGACAGCAGGCGGTGGTCTCCTCGCTCATGGCGGCGATGAGGCCGGAGAGGTGGAGAATGCCCACGCCCTCCTGACCAAAAATTCTAGGAATATCGAACTCGGCGGCGTTCAGCGTCCGACCTACCTCCCCGGCGCGGTCGTTCCAGACCCGGGGGCCCCGGAGGCCGAAGCCGCTGTCGGCCACGTTGAACTGGTGGCGGCAGCCCCAGGGGCCGCCCTGCTCCACTTCGACACCCTCATAGCGAATGTTCCGGGCGCGGAGCTGGGCTTTGAGGAAGGCGGCGATGGGGCTGTCCTTGACGAACTTGGTCAGCGCAAGGCACTCCCGCCCCAGGCTGGAAGCAATGTTCAGCACGTTGGTCTCCGCGCTGGAGGAGGTCATGATAAACCGGGTGCTGTTGTGGACCGCCATGCGGTCCTCCGGGGTGATGCGCACGCCGATGCTGGTGGGGCAGGCGATGGCGTAGCGGCAGTTTTCTCGAAGTTTCAAGTCCATTTTGTTACCCTCTTTTACAGGTTGAAGTATCGTCTGGCGTTATTATAACAGATATCCTCCACTAGTCCACCCAATAGTGCCATGCTGTTGGGATATTCTCCATTTTCCATCCAGCTGCCCAGCAGGTCGCAGAGGATCCGCCGGAAATACTCGTGGCGGACATAGCTGAGAAAGCTGCGGGAATCGGTGAGCATCCCCACGAAATTGCCCAGCAGGCTCTGGTTGGCGAGACTGGTAAGATGCTCGGTCATGCCGGCCTTGTTGTCGTTGAACCACCAGGCGCTGCCGTGCTGGAGCTTGCCGGGGATGCCGGGACCCTGGAAGGAGCCGATAAGGGTGTCCAGGAATGTGTTGTCACCGGAATTGAGGCTGTAGAGGATCGTACGGGGCAGGCTGTCCGCTTTCTCCAGCTCGTCCAGCAGCTTCGCCAGCGCGCCGCTGTCCGAGAGGACGATGCAGTCGAAGCCGGTATCCGGCCCCAAGGCCGCAAAAGCGCGGGAGTTTGGGTTACGCAGGCAGGAGTAGTGGAGCTGCATCACCAGCCCCCGTCGGGCGTACTCGACCGCGCAGTGGAGCAGCAGCTCCGTCTGCCATGCCTCTGATTCTTCCACGGTGGGCACTTCGCCGGACAGGACTTTTTGAAACACGGCGTTCAGCGCCGACTCCGGAAGGCGGCGGAAACTGACGTAGTCAAGCCCGTGATCCGCCGCACGGCATCTGTGGGCAGCGAAATGGGTAATGCGGTCTGACAGCGCCCGCTTTATGTCCTCCACAGCGTGCAGCGGGAAACCCGCGACCACCTCCAGCTTCCGGATGTAGTCCGCGAAGCCCGGCTTGTGGAGGTTCAGCACCTTGTCCGGCCGGAAGGTGGGGCAGACCTTTTCCGGAAAGCTCTCATCCGCCGCCAGCTTCTCGTGCCACTCCAGGCTGTCGCAGGGGTCGTCAGTGGTGCCGATCATCTCCACATTGCTGCGGCGGATGAAGCCTCGGGCGGTAAAGTCCGGATCGTTCCGCAATTTCTCATTGCAGAACTCCCACACTTCCCGGGCTGTATCCTCACACAGAAAGCCCTCCCAGCCGAAGTAGTTTTTCAGCTCCAGGTGGCACCAGTGGACCATGGGGTTGCCGATGGCCCTGGGCAGAACCGCCGCGAACCGTTGGAACTTCTCCCAGCCGTCCCCGTCCCCGGTGACGTACTTCTCCTCCACCCCGTTGGCCCGCAGGAGCCGCCATTTGTAGTGGTCTCCCCCCAGCCAGAGCTGGGAGAGATCGTCGAACCGCCGGTCCTCATAAATCTCCCGCGGGTCGATGTGGCAGTGGTAGTCGAGGATGGGCTGCTTTGCAGCATGATCATGATACAAAGCCCGGGCGGTGGGAGTGGTCAAAAGAAAATCCTCCGAAAGAAATGGCTGCATCTGCGCCCTCCTCCTTTACAACGTCTGCTGATACTGATACGTTCCCGCAGGGACCTGCTTCATTTCTCTGTCAGGCAGAACGATCTCCGCAGGGACCGGCGTGATTATTTCCAGAATCACATCTCCATCCCGTACTTCCCAGGAAACGGATATTTCACCGGCACGGGAGCGGTAACTTCCCTTGACACCACCCAGTCTTGCGTCTACAAACGGCTGGATACGTACCTTGGCAAACCCCGGCTCTGCCGGCCGAATCCCCAGGATGCAGCGATAATAGAACTCTCCCACGCTTCCAAAGGCGTAGTGATTGAAAGATACCATATTGTCATCGGACATCTTGCTCTCATTCACCGTGCCGTCGGGCCGCAGGGCGTCCCAGCGCTCCCAGATGGTGGTGGCCCCCTGCTTCACCTGGTACATCCAGCCCGGGCACTCCTCCTGGAGCAGCAGGTCAAAGGCCAGCTTCGCCTCCCCGTTGTCCGCCAGCAGCGGCAGGAGATGCTCGGTGGCAAAGAAGCCGGTCTGCATTCCCTCTGCACGGACTTTTTCCACCAGCTTGGTGAAGACCCTGTCCCACAAAGCCCCCTTGGGGATCACAAACCGCAGCGCCATGATATAGGCCCCCTGATAATCATCGGACATGGTGCCATCGTCCTTAACAAAGGCGGTCAGATACGCCTCGCGGGTCTTCTCCAGCTGTACCCTGTACCGCTCCGCGTCCGCCGTCCTGCCAAAGCGTTCCGCCGTCCAGGAGAGGATGCGCAGGTCGTTGACGATGAACGCATTGGACACCGGGCCGTTGTGCATGGCCATAAAGGCCACGTCCCGCCCCATGGTCAGCCAGTCGCCCAAATTGGGGGCCAGCCACAGGTTGGCATCCCCCATCTTCCGGATCTCGCATTCCACGAAGGCTTTCATGCTCTCGTACTGCTCACGGAGATATTTGTCCGTTCCGTACTGCCAGTACAGCATCTCCGGCACGATGGTCACGCAGTTCCCCCAGCCCAGCATGGTCAGAAAACCGATCCCGGCGGGGCCTCGGGCCGGGATGGTGGGGGCCACGTAGCCCTCGGAATTGTCCATCTGGCTGTACCGGATGTCCTTGAGAAATTTGGCCCAGAACGCCTCGGTGTCAAAGTTGTACGCCCCCGTCAGGGCGAAGACGTGGCCGTCACCGGTGTAGCCCATGCGCTCGTCCCGCTGGGGACAGTCGGTTGGGACCTCCACGTAGTTGGACTTCTGGCCCCAGACCTGGTTGCGGTAGAGCTGGTCTGCCAGCGGGTTCTCACAGGAAAACGCACCTGTCCGCTCCATTTCGCTGTAGACGGCATAGGCGGTCACCAGCCCCGGCGCGTAGTCCACGCCGGTCAATTCCACGTACCGGAAGCCCATATAGGTGAACCGGGGGCGGTACTTTTTCGTGGACGCGCCCTTATGATAGACGATCTCCGCTTTGGCCTTGCGCAGATTGGTGGTATAGAGCGTTCCGTCCGGGTTCAGTATTTCACCATGGCGGAGCTTCAGCGTATGGCCAGTCATTTTTGTTGGGTCGCTCTCAATGATCCCCGCAAAATTCTGACCAAAGTCAAGGATGGTCACATCCCCTGCCTTTGTAACAGTCTGAACGAGTATTTCCTCCTGAAGCTTCACCCCGATAGCGCTTTCCTCCAATACCTCCGGTATTGGCCCGGTATAGGGAACCGGCTGGATCACCTCGTCCGGCCCGCCGTCTGCAAGGTAGACCTCTCCGTCATAAAATCCGGCGTATTCATAGGGACTGCGTACCGCTTTCACACTCTTATCGGTGGAGCAGAACAGACGCGCCGTTCCGTCAGCCATTTCCATTTGCAGCACCCAAGAAACTGCCGGACGTTCGCCGTAAATTTGCGTCTTATTGTCACAGGTGAACCGTCCGCAGTACCAGCCCTGGCCCAGATAGACCCGCAGCAGATTTTCCTCCGCCAACCGGGCGGTCACATCATAGACCTGATAGTGAATATCCTTCGGATAGTAGGTATATCCGGGCGTGAACAGCAGATCACCGATCTTGCCGCCGTTCCATTCCGCCTCATAGACGCCCAGGGCCGTGATGGTCAGGACGGCCCGCTTTACCCCGGAGGCCGGGATCGCCTGTTCAAAGACCTCTACCGTTCCCTCCTTGAAGGGCCGGTCAACGGTGATAAAATGCTTTCTCAAATCCGACATAGCCTGCCTCCTTAAAAATGCTTATTCAGGAATTTTGCGCTGACCTGGAAGCTCTTTACCGGCGATTTGTCCACCCAGTTCCGGTGGCTCTCCAGCACCACGGCCTCCACGCCCGCCCGCTTTGCCTGCTCCGCCAGGGCCTCCAGGGACATATTCCCTGTTCCCAGCTCGGCACTGTCGGTCTTCAGGATCGGTGTCATAGCGGGGCCGGTGAGCCGCGCGCCTCGGTCGTTGATGTGCCACAGCTTCATCCGGCTGCCCAGCCGCCCCATCCACTCCAGCGGGTTCGCGCCGCCCTCGGCGAACCAGTAGCTGTCAAACTCAAAGTTCACCGCCGCCGGGTCCGTCTCCGCCATCAGGATGTCGTATCCCCGCTGGGTCGGATTTACCCGCTGCAGCTCGCAATTGTGGTTGTGATAGAGGAGGGAAACGCCCTCCTTTTTCAAGGCTTCCCCCGCCTTGTTCAGCCGCGCCGCCAGTTCCCGGACGGTCTTCTCCTCGCCATAGGCGAAGCGGTACATCCCCGTAATGACGGCGTATTGCGTTCCAAACGCCCGGGCCTCGGCGGCAACGGCGGCAGGGTCCCGCTCCACGCTGCCTAGGTCCGTATGAAGGCTGACCACCTCTAAGCCGGAATCCTTTACCAAGCCCTTCCAGTCCAGATTGCCGCCCCTGCCTACCGGCATCCCGGCGGCCTTAGTCATCAGCCGCACCATAAGTCCCGTGGGATGGATCATAAACCCGCACAGTTCGATGCCATCGTATCCGGCGGCTTTCATTTTCTGCATCGTGTCCCGCGCTTGGGCTTCATTGTTCATCACCGTCCCCAGCATGAACTGCTGGACTGCCTTGATTGCCATTGTCAGCCCTCCACCTTAAAAATTTCTCCCGCCGTCACGCCGCCGGGACCATAAGCGTCCACCGCGATATAGTAGTCCTGCCCGGCGTTGACCATGCTCAGGTCCAGCCCTGTGCCGTCCACCACCTGCCAGCTGTTATACAATTTCTCCGGCGCCATGCCATAACGGACGTTGTATCCGTCCGCACCAGGGACAGCGTCCCATTTCAGCAGAATATTCAGCCCGTCCCTGCTGCGGCTGGCCTCTACCCGGGAGACCTTCCCCGGCGCATTCCCCTGCGCGGGACCGAACACCCGCAGTCCGCTGACTGCCGGTACGCCGCCGAAGGGGATCGTGAAATCCCGCAGCCGCAGATAACGCACTTCCACCGCCTCCTCCGGCATCCAGAACCGGTGGGCGCGGTCACTACACTCACTTCGGGTATCCAGCAGCGCGGCCCAGTTCTCGCCGTCCGATGAACCCTCCAGCAGATACCCGGTCTTCTGTGGCTGAACGAAGATATACCGCGCGCCGGTCTGATTGGGGACCATCCGCTCCGCAGAAATATCCTGGGCGGGCATCTTGTGATCCGCAAGGTTGACCTGGACCGCAGACACCTGCCGTACAGTCCCCAGGTCTACCCGATACCAGGGCGCGGTATCGTCCTCCCTTGCCGCCCACCAGGTTCGGATATTCTCATCCACTCCCTGTTCCGGCCCAAAGCCCTCCAGGGCGCTGGAAGCCATCGCCCTGCACCGGCAGGACAGCAGATGCAGCCGGGGCGCGATACCGTCCATATCTGTCCAGACCCCTTCCAGCAGAACAAAAGGATAGTCCGCGAAATGCTGGTTGCAATGCAGCACCCCATCCTCGTCAAAATCGCAGGGGAACAGCCCTATTCTTCGCTCAAAGCTCTCGTTGACGCTGACGCGCATAGTGGAGGCGTGCCACCAGTTGCCGTATTTGTCCTGAATGGTGCTTCCATGTCCCGCCGAGGTGATGAACCCGCCAGGCTTGGAGGAGAAGGGGTTGTGCGTCTGATAGGCAAACGGGCCCAGGGGCTTGTCGGAGACATACACGCCGTCGGCATAGACGTTGCACTCCGTGCCGGGAGCGGCGTATTGGAGATAATATTTCCCTTTATATTTCGTCATGAAAGCCCCCTCAATAAAGGGCTTCGTCCCAACATATTGCCGGATGAGCCGGTCCATTTCCGTCACCGGCTCCGAGAGCTTGTTGTTCTCGCCCTTCCGCTCCCAGCCGTGGCGGGCCTCGTCCTCGCCGAACATAGCCTGCTTCTCACCAATGGGCAGCATGGTCTTAGGGTCGATCTCAATGCCCCAGATGGGCTCCTTGTTGGTACAGCCCCAGTAGAAGTACACCCGTCCGTCATCGTCCTCGAACATATCCGGGTCCCAGAAATCAAATGGGCTGGCAAGAGGCTGGAAGGGCTCCTTCAACGGGTCCGTGCTGGCATAGAAGGTGCAGGGCTCGCCCCTCCGGGAGGCGCTGAACACCACCCGCCCACCGATGGAGCGTACATCCGGAGCGTAGTCGTAGATGGGCAGCCCCGGGATCTCCTTGAACCTCCAGTCTGCCAGATCATCGGAGTACCAGAACCCGCCGGACATGGAGGCGAAGAGGTAGTAGGTATCCTTGAACAGCAGCAGCGTGGGGTCCGCCGCCTCCCGAGCCAGGGAGCATCCGCCCATGAGGCTGGTACGGTATTGATAGCGGTATTCCAGATCCAGGGGATTGCATATCCATTTTTCCATGACGTACTCCTCCTTAATTTGTCTTCCTGATGCCCTGCAAAACACGGTTGAGCTGCTTGATGCTCTGCTCATCAACACTTCCCGCCTGCTTGAGCAGGCTTACCAGGGTCATGCGGCCCATCATCCGCTGGAGGGCGGGATTGTCCTTCACGCTTTCCGCCACGTCGCCCCGGCTGGCGGCCGCCTGCTCCATCATACGGTCAATGATCGCTCCCGCCTCCGGGTTGGAGCGCAGTTCGGCCAGCGTGTCGGCAATGGAATAGCACCCGGGGTCGATCTCCTGATCGAACCAGTTGGTGACGGCGCCGGCCTCCCGGTTAAAGACATACTCCGGATCAGGCTCCTCCGCCTTCCGGATCAGCATGATACTGCGTACCTCCCCGGCCCGTGCCTCGATGGAGTGTTCTCCGGTGATGGGGACTCGGAAGCGAAAGACGGTCCTCCCCTCCTGGCTGGCCAGCAGGCGGCCATCCACGTACAGACTGATCTCGGGCTGATTGGAGTAGACCTTGATCTCCGTCACCGGCTCCGTCCTGTTCACGTACCGGCTGCCGCAAAGGTGGACGAAGGGCTCCGTCCTGTTCCATGCGGCCTTGTAGAGGTAGAAAGCGTCCTTCTTCAGCTTCCGGTCGAAGGTGACCAGTCCCTTCTGGTTCTCCCCGTGCTTACCGCCCTCGTCACGGCCGTCGGCGGCGAAATCAAACAGGTTCCACACATGGGTAGCCCACAGCCAGGGGCGGGCCTCGATCATCTTCAAAATGTGTTCGTGGTAGATCGCCTGATAGCTTTCTGTGTAATCCCCCTTCTCCGGAGCGGCGGACTGGTACCGGGGGTTGGCGTCCGCGCCGTACTCGGAGAAGCCAATGCAGCGGTTGGGATACTTGCTGTGGAACTCGTCAAAAAACGCCTCGTTCTGTTCCAGCTCGCCCAGATACCAGCCGAAATACAGGTTGTAGCTGTTCACATCCGGAATATCCAGGATGGGACTGTCCGTCTCCAGCATGAACACGTCCGCCATAGTGGTGGGCCGGGTCTTATCCATACGGTGGCACAGTTCGTTCAGCAGCCGGTGGTTCTCCAGCAGGTCTTCATCCACCGCGCTGGCGGCGGTAATCTCGTTGGAGAGGCCCCACACGGCGATACTGGGATGGTTATAGCACTGGGCCACCAATTCTTCCATCTGGCTGAGGGTGTTGGCCCTGCCGTTTTTCATGTGCATGGTGATATAGGGAATTTCCGCCCACACGACGATGCCGTTTTCATCGCAGAGATCGTAAAATTCTTGGGCATGCTGGTAGTGGGCCAGCCGGAGAGTGTTGGCCCCGATCTCCCGGACGATGGCCATATCCTCCCGGTGCATCTCCATGGTGAGGGCATTGCCCGCGCCCTTCCGATCCTGGTGGCGGCTGACGCCCCGGAGGGGATAGCTGCGGCCATTGAGCAGGAACCCCTTCTGGGGGTCGATCTCAAATTTCCGGCATCCGAATCGTGCGAATATCTCGTCTCCGCTGGACAGGGCGGCAGCGGCGGTATAGAGATACGGGTCCTCCACGCCGTTCCACAGCCGGACGTTTTCGATGGTAAACACCGCCTGGGCGTGGCCGTCTGCCGGAGTGACGGTTTCGGACTGGTCCGCCGCGGCGATGGTGACCTCGCCCTCTCCCGTCTGCCAGGTCTCCACGGTCACCTGCGCGGAATTTTTCTCCAGATCCACCACCGGCGTCACCTTGATCCCCGGCGCGCCGCAGCAGCTCAAGTCAAAATGCACCTTCGGGACGCAGATTAGCCGCACCTCCCGGTACAGTCCGCCGTAGAAGGTGAAATCCGCTTTCTGAGGATACACCCGGTCGTTGTCACTGTTATCCACAGAGACGGCCAGAGTGTTCTTCTCCCGCAGATGCTCCGTCAGGTTTACCCGGAAGGCGGAGTAGCCGCCCTCGTGGCAGGCCAGCTTCTGGCCGTTGAGATATACCTCCGCCGTCATGGCGGCCCCGGCAAATTCCAGCCAGGCCTCGCCGCCCTCCTCCAGAGCGGGCCGGTCCAACTGCCGGACATACCAGCAGGTCCCCCGATAGTAGTCGTTGCCGCCGTCCTGACCGTCTGCGGCGTTCCAGGTGTGGGGAAGCTCCACGGCTTCGCCGGGCAGCTGTGCGGCCTCCAAAGGACCGGCGGCGGTCTTCACAAAGGTCCAGCCGGTGTCGAGCAGTGTAATGGTGCGCATATAAATTCCTCCTTGTTGAAAAGCAGCTTACTTTCTGTTATGATGAAGACAAAGGGGGCGTGGATATGGACGTTTCGAAAAATATAGAGCTGTTTCGGGAATTGGTCCGCTGCGGCGGGGAGATCAGCCTGTGGCAGTATGACGGGGAGGGAAACCTGCTCTCCTCCAACTGCCAGACCGAGGCGATCTTTGACACAGCTTTCTCCCTTTCCGGTTCCCGCGCCCGGATGCTCTCCTACGCCGCCGCCCAGGACGCTCCCGTACTGCTGGGAACGGAACTGGGACTGGTGTGGGGCGCGGCCTTCGAGAAGCGGGAGGGGCGGCTGGTCCGGGCGTGCGTGCTGGGCCCGGTGTTTTTCTCCGACACCTCCGTCCGTCAAATCAAGGACGGGCTGGCCTCCTATCAGGGGTCGGAGGTCTCTATCGCCTGGAAGTCCCGCTTTATCCAGAGCCTCGCCCAGGTGCCGGTCTCCCAGCACATCGTTTTTTCCCGGTACATCCTGATGCTCCACTACTGCCTGACGGGAAAACACTTGCAGGCCAGCAATCTGTGCGTCCTGAACGTTTCCCATGCCAGAGGGCCCGCCGGTCCCTCCTCCGGCCCCTACCGGGACCGGTATATCATCTGGAACGCCGAACGGGCCCTGCTGCAGATGGTTCGCAATGGGGACCTTAACTACAAGACCGCCTTCCACAACTCCTCCATGGTCAGCAACGGCGTCCCCCTCCAGGGAGGCACTCCGCTCCGGCAGGCAAAGATCTCCGTGATCGTGTTCTGCTCCATCGTCTGCCGGGCCGCGATGGAGGGCGGGCTGTCCCCCGAGGAGGCATACTCCCTGGGGGACGCCTATATCCAGAACGTTGAGAACGCCAAAGCCATGGACGAGCTGACTTCCATTTCAGTCATGATGTACGATGACTTCATCCAGCGCGTCCACCGCTGCCGGAGCGACCCCGCCCGGTCGGAGGCGGTGCAGAAATGCTGCGACTATATCGAAATGAATCTGGGGGAGAAGATCCGGGCCTCCGACCTGGCCTCCCTGGCGGGGTACAGCGAGTATTATATGACCAGGAAGTTCAAAGAGGAGACGGGCTATTTCATCAGCGATTATGTCAAATTTGCCCGGATAGAGCGGGCCAAGCTGCTGCTGCAAAGCACGGACCTGTCCATACTGGAGATCGCGGGCCGCCTGGGCTTTGCCACCCGCAGCTATTTCAGCCAGGCCTTCCGCGAGGTCACCGGAATGACGCCTACGCAATTTCGCGAAAAAGAGCGGTAATTATCTCAGGTTTTCTTCAATGACAGCGTGGCGTGCGGCGGCCTTTTTGTCCGCGATCCGCTTTTGGACCTCCACCATTTCCTCCTTGCCCAGCTTACAGAACCGCATGGCCAGCAGCGTACACGCCCAGCCAAGGATGGGCAGGCCGTACTTGACCGCCATGGTCATCCAGAAGATGGCCGGGGTGCCGGGATCGGTGGTCTGAGGAAGGGTGGAGGTGTAGCCGATGAGGGCCACGGCTCCGGTGGCGATGAGCGCGCCGAAAGAGGAAATGATCTTATCGATGAGGCTGTACGTCCCTGTGATCACGGCGGGAATGTACTTGCCGCCCCGGTCCAGCTCATAGTCGATGATATCGGCGGTGAAGGCCGTGTTGGCGGTGGTGATGCACATGTTGGCGCCGTTCTGCGCCAGGGTCAGCAGGACGAAGCCGATCATCTCCGGCCCCATGTGAGCAATGTTCCGGGGCTCGATGAGGACGAAGAAGATCACTGTAACAACGGAGATCATCATGCATATGAAGCTCCAGGTAACGATGGTGTTCTTACTGCCGAATTTTCCGGCATACTTCGCGCCCACCACGGCAAACAGGATGGAGGGGATCATGCTGACCACCATCAGGATGGTGGATATCCCCATATCCCCGATCAGGATGCCAAACAGCATGGTATTGATGATGGTCTGGCTGGCGGTCTGGGAAGCGATCTTGTCGGAGGTCAGGGAAATGATATAGCATTGAAGCGGATGGTTGTACCGTAGGACGTTCCACATATCCTTGATCTTCAGGGGTTCCCGCTTTTTCCCGATCCCGTCAAAGTTCTCCGGCTTGTCGAACTCGCTGACGCCAGTACACACCAGCAGAGTGCCCACCGCACCAATAATGACCGTGACCCACACGGCGGCGGACAGGAAGCCCTGATTATATTCCCCGCCGAACCTGGGCAGCAGCACCATATTCAGCACCATCATCATAATCATGGGGACCATGTAATTGAAGACCGTGGTCCATACGCCCACGGTGGGCCGCTGTCTGGGGTCGTTGGTCATGATGGCCGGGATGGTCTGGGCCGTTATATTGGTAATGGTGTAGCCGATCACATAGACGATGTAAAGGAAGGTGAACATCACCCAGCCGAAGCCTTTGCTGGAGCAGAAGCTGAACATACACAGCAGCGCCAGCGCCTCGATGGCGAAGCCACTGATCATCAGCACGCGCAGCTTGCCGAAGCGGGTATTGACCTTGTCATACAGGAAGGCCAGCAGCGGGTCGGTGACGCCGTCCAGAATACGGGTGGCGGTGAGGATGTACCCCACGGCAATGGTGCTGATGCCGTAGCCGATGCTGGCGCTGTAGCTGGCCATGCCGATCAGCGAATAAATGCTCATGCCCACCAGTCCGTTGCAGGCGTACAGGATGATCTGCCAGAGCTTCGCTTTGCGGTACTGGACGCCGTCGATCTCGCTTTGCGTTGGTTTTACCTGCTTTGTCATAATCGTTTTCCTCCAATAAATGTAATATTCTCCGCTGATTTGGGGCTGTCCTGCTTTAGATTATAGAGGTATGATTTGTACGGCGGAGTCAAAAATTAAGAATAGAAGCCGAAAATTCGCGCTGTTTTCCTAAAAGCACAAATTTTCGACTTCTTTTCCTGATTATTGATTTCTCCAACCAGAAGATCGCGCTAAAATTCTGATCAGAGATCTTAATAAAAGCAGGAGGTTGCATTATGAAGCAATTCGCGCCAGACTTTTTACTGGGAGCATCCACCGCCGCCCATCAGGTAGAGGGCGGCAACATCCACAGCGACTGCTGGGTCATGGAAAATATCCCCCATACCCTCTACGCCGACCGTTCCGGAGACGCGGTGGACCACTATCACCGCTACGAGGAAGATATCAAGCTTCTGGCGGGCGCGGGTCTGAACGCCTACCGGTTCTCTATTGAGTGGGCCAGGATCGAACCGGAGGAGGGAAGATTTGATGAGAATGAGGTGGAACACTACCGCAGGGTCATCCGCTGCTGCAGGGAGAACGGCGTGGAACCGATGATCACCCTCCACCATTTCTCCAGTCCCGCGTGGCTCATCACCAAGGGCGGCTGGGAGACGGAAAGCGTTATTGACGATTTCGTCCGCTACTGCCGCTATGTGATCGAACGGCTGGGAAACGAGGTAACATACGTCTGCACCATCAATGAGGCCAACATCCGGCTGCAGATCGCGGACATCATGAAGCGGTACATGATGCAGGCCCAGAAAGCCCAGGCAAATGCCGCCAAAGCCGGGGAGAGTTCCCTGCAAATGGGCATCAACCTCCAGGGGCTGCAAAAGCAGCAGGAGCTAAACGCTCTGGAGGGCGCGGAGGCTTTCGGCCTTGCTGACCCGAGGGCGCTGCATATGTTCCAATCCCCCTGCACCGAGGAGGGGGACCGGATCATCTGCCGGGTCCACGCCGCCGCGCGGGATGCCGTCAAGGCGATCTGTCCTCATTTGCAGGTGGGACTGTCCCTCTCCTTCCACGACTTCCAGCCCCAGCCGGGGGCGGAGAGCATTGCGGAGCAGGAATGGGATAAGGAGTTCCGCCACTATCTGCCCTATATTCAGGATGATGACTACCTGGGCGTGCAGAATTACACCCGCTCTCTGATCGGCCCGGAGGGGCTGCTTCCGGTACCGGAGGGCGCTGAGGTCACGCAGGCAGGATATGAGTACTACCCGGAAGGGCTGGAGCATGTCCTGCGCCGGGCGGCGGAGGATTTCAAGAAGCCTCTCTATGTGACGGAGAACGGCATCGCCACTGCCGATGATACCCGCCGGGCGGCGTTTATAGAAACCGCCCTGGAGGGCGTGCGGCGGTGCATGGACGATGGACTGCCCGTGAAGGGCTACTTCCACTGGAGTCTGATGGACAACTTTGAGTGGCAGAAAGGCTACGCCATGACCTTCGGCCTCATCGCCGTGGACCGGCAGGGCGGGCAGAAGCGGACCGCTAAACCCAGCCTGGCTTACCTGGGTTCCTGGCGGAAATAACAGGAAAAATCGGGGTGCGGCTTTTATTGGCGGCGCTCCGATTTTTTTACCGCTGCCGCATGGCGGGATCTTTGTATCGATATATCAAAAACAGAAACAATACGATGCCTGATGTCAGTCCCTCGGCTGCCGAGTGGCAGAACCAAATGATCTCCCGTCCAAGGATCGCAGGCAGGACTGCCGTCAAAACCGGCGGAAAAATCATGCTGCGGGATAATGACACGATCAGCGCACGGCTCGTTTTTCCAGTCGATTGCCAGAATGCGATCATAAGAATATTGCAGCCGGCGAGGAAAAATCCCCAGAAGTAATATAGGCTCTTTTCCCGTGCAAAATCAATAAGCGCCACATCTGCTGGATTGAAAATCCGGAAGAACGGACGGGAGAACAAGATCACCAAAAGATAGCACATAATACCGGCTGCCAGAAAAATTCTCACGGCAAACCTGCAAAGCCGGTCGCTTCGCTCTGTTTCTTCTGTACCGGAAAAATAGCTGAATACTGGCTGCAAGCCCTCGGCCAATCCAAGAAAAACGGTCAGAATGATCAGCATCAGGTAGCCAATGATCAGATACGCCGCAAGACCGGTTTCGCCATAGCCGCACCGTACGATCGCCGCGTTATAAACGAACGTGATAATTCCTATGGTAAATTCCATGACAAATGACGGGAGCCCCAGTGTACAGACGCGCTGGATGATAGAAGGATATACCGGCATGTTCGCAAAAAACAGAGTTCCCTTTTTTAAGATAAAATGAGGAAATAGGATCAATACACTGAAAATCGGCCCAAGCGCTGTCGCCAGCGCCGCACCACCGACACCCATGTTGAGCGGATACATAAAAACATAATCCAGAACAATGTTTGAAATTGATCCCAATACCAGTGCGGCCATGGCCAGCTCAGGCCGTCCATCGTTTCGAGCCAGACCGCTGAACAGAAAGCTGAAGATCAGGAACGGCGACAGAGACACAATGTAACGCATATACCGAACCGCTTCCGTATGGATCTGCGGCGTAGCTCCCAACATCTCTGCCAGAGGATGGATGAACAAATTGCCCAATACAGCCGCCAGCAGGCCCAGGACCAATGCAAAGCGCACGGTGGTATTGAACACGTTCAGCGCCTCCTCCCTCTCTCCACGGCCAATGTGTCCGGAAATGAGAACACCTGCCCCAGCTGAGACCGCAATGGACAGTGCAATCAAAAATTCCACCAGGGGAACAGAGACTGCCGCCGCAGCCATGGCATCCGTTCCCAGCCGGTTCCCTATGAAGATTCCATCCACGATGATATAGACGGAGTTGAAAAGCAAGCCGATCATCTGCGGAATGGCATATTTGACAAACAATGTTTTTGCGCTTCCGTGATACATGGACAAATACCTCCTCAAAAATAGAGCAGGCCAGCGCTTGTGTAACGCTGGCCTACTACACAAAGAGATGAAACCCCGGCGGGTCTATTTTATTTATCGCTGGTATTTGCAAGCGATTTTGTCCTGACCAGTTCTACCGCTTCTTTACCGGTCATGTGTACGATCGTCATTTCCAATATGCACAGCGGAGACCAGTCTCTGCCGATCATCTGACTGCGGTGTTCGGCAGGGTCATCCGGCGCGTATTTGGCTGCCAGCTTCTCAATGGCGGACCGTTTTTCAGCGGCATCCTCTAAAATACGGATCGTGCCAAACGCGATAACGCTTCTGAAATAAGTCGTATATTCTTCCGGAACGATCTGATCCTGGTCGATCACGCACAGCGACGCTCTTTCATCCCGCCGGATGGCATCCAATTTGTGGCCTGCCTTGGCGCAGTGAAAATAGATCCGTTCACCGTCAAACACATAGCTGAGCGGAACCGCGTAGGGGTAACCGCCGTCACCCGAAAGGGCTAACACCCCGTTTGTCCCCCGCCGCAAAACAGCGGCGCATTCTTCCGGGATCAGAGCCTGTTTTTTCCGGCGCATCTCTCGAAACATATTCATGTACCTCCTACTAATAAAAAATCGTCTGGCTCCATTCCTGCTATGGCCTGACGGAATGGAAACAGACGTTACCCGGCGGTAATTCTTTGATTTGCTCTACTGTACCACGGAGAAGGGCGAAAGTCAATCAAATTTTCAGGAATCCTCCGCCCCGCGCCTTGTCCGGTTTGCCCTCTGATATTTCGGACGCTTTGTGGTCTAGGCAGTATTTTCAAAAAACGCTACAATAAAGCTGCGGAGTACATCCGGCACACAATGATGAGGAGGAAAAACAAATGGCAGTATCTGTTGACACCAAGGTAAAAGAGCTGATGAAGAACGCGGCGGCCGCCGACCTGCTGGAAAAATTCAGCCCCGGCTTCAAGACCAATCCCCAGATGAAGCTGGTGGGCGGCCTGACCTTCCGCAAGCTGGCGTCCTTCCCCCAGGCGGGCCTGAGCCCGGAGCAGGTGGAGGAGATCGACGCCGCGCTGAAGGCCCTGGGCGAGTAATCGGAACACGCGCGTATGACGAGAAAACAGCTTCCCACGCAGGTATGTGGGAAGCTGTTTTTTCATGTCGGCCTGCCATGCATCGTTTCCTGGATCTGCAGAGCTTTCAGCAGAATTTGCAGCCGCAGCCGCTCGCCGGCGTCCTGCAGGTCCACGCCAAGCTCCCGTTTGATGCGGGCAATGCGCTCCAGCAGAGTGCTGCGGTTAATATACAGGCTGGCGGTCGTTTTGGTAACGCTCATATTTTTGTCCAGATAAGTGCGCAGGGTCTCGATATAGCTGACGCTGGACGAGGCGTCGTGTTCTATCAGGCTGCGGAAGCCGTCTGAGTAATACATCTCTATTGGGAAGCGTCCCAGGGCGTTGACGATCAGCTCCGTCAGGGCGTAGTCCTGGAAGAGATAGACATGCTGTCCCGGCGCGAAGATCCTGCCGTTTTCCAGGGCGGAGCAAGCCTGCAGATAGTAAAGCTGGGCGCTGAAGATATCCTGGAAGGGGTCGCTGATGCCGATGTCGAAGTTCAGGGAGGCGAACACATGGGCCGCATATTCCTGGAATACCTGGAAACAGCTTTTACCCGTCTCCGCCAGCGCGCCCGTCTCGATGAAGCACACGATGGCCCCCTCCTGCTCGAAGGCCGCGCTGTTGGGAAATGCCTTTTCCATCACGCTGCACATATAGCCCACCGGCAGCTGCGCCAGGCGGCGGCTGAACTGCGTCTTGGTGCAGATATATTCCGTCCCGCTCTGCCGGCCCTCCAGCACCCATTTCTGCTCCATGCTGTCCAGCCCGTTGACCAGTCCCTGTAAAATAGCGCGGAGCGAACTGCGGCCACCGGCCTCTGTGGAGGTGTACTTCCGGAGCGCCAGTTCGATCATCCGGGCCAGATACACCGCCAGCATATCATCCGAGGGCAGATGCGCCCTCCTGCGGTAATCCACGATCAGACAGCCGCTGTAGACCTTATCCTGGAACAGGTTGACGCACAGGGTACTGCTGTCCAGGATGTTGATGAGCATAGCCTCTGTTTCCTCCGTGGACAGTTCTCCATGCTCCAGGAACGCATTCAGTAGCGGCAAAGGGAGGTCGCCCTCAGATGGGTGGCGCAGCAGCCTTTTCTCCCACTCCGCCATCCCGATGCCGTCATAATCGCTGTGTACCAGAAAATGAAAATTGGCGTCCAAGACCAGAATGGGGTTGTCGAATATCTTCTGGCTGCACAGCACCATTTCTCGAATCTGCCCGCTGGCGTTCAGTATATTTTGCAGCTCTTCGCTCCAGGCGTCGTATCTGTTGTATATCTCCGTCAAGAGGTTGAAGACCAGCGGCAGCTCCGTCTTGTCCGTGATCTGGATCACGCCGCAATGCTCCAGGTAATAGGGCAGGTACATGCTTTTGCCGATACAGAGGATCGCCGCCCCTTTTTCGATGACGGGCCGCTGGGGGAGCTGCTCGCTCCGCAGCACGTAAAATCTGCCTGCACGAAAGACTCGCTCCGGTCCCAGGTAATACTCCGGGCGGCCCAGATGCAGGCTCTTTTCCCGGACGCCCCGCAGCTGGGCGGGGATCTTCCGGCTCAAAGCGTCAAAAACGATCTCAATGTTCAGCTTCATGACTGTCGTACCTCTCACAGCAAATGTTCCACTGTGTATAGTGCTATTGTACCATAAACTTTTTTGAAAACAAGGGCAGATTGTGAAAAACGCCAAATCCCACACCCGACAAAAGGTGCGGATTTTGTCGTTCTGACCCCATCGGATTGATGGGTGGTTTTGCGATCTACCCAACTGTCCCTGCTTGCTCCATGGCCTGTTGGTGCAAAGCAGACAAAATCCACCCGCCCGTATGGCGGGTGGAAGGGGAGAAAATCCTGCCGCTTTGCGGCCTTTTCGGGAAGATCGCTGTCTCCTATAATGGAAGCATCAATGGCGCTGCTGTTGAATCGAATGGAGGAGGAACGACTATGGCACTATTGGACAAACAGGAGAGCAGGAGATGTGTGGAGACCGTATGGGGGAAGCTGATCCCGGAGAAGGAGGCGTATGACTACGCTGTGCGGCAGATCGCGTCTTTCTGCGCCAACGTGTTCCAGGTGATGCGCGTCCTGGAGCCGGATTTTGAGAAGCGCACCAGCGCGATCTGCGACATTTCCTACATGATGAACATGGCCGCATGCAGCGACGAATATCTCAAGGACTTCTTTGACGAGTGGAACATTCCCGAGTTCTGCAGGAAGGACGCATGGCTGGGCGGCATCTTCGGCGATTCTGGGGATGAGTACGAGAATATGGCGGGCCGGGTCATCCAGTTCACCCACGACCGGGTGGAAAAGGAGCTGGACACTTGTCCCTGGGACATCGTAGGCGCGGAGCTGTGCAACATGACTACCGCCATGTTCACCGCCAACTTCGACCTGGCCAACAACGGGGAGAACATCGTGGCCCTGAACATGTGCGAGGCCCGGGGCTGCGGCGACTGCCATTGCCGTGTGGTGGCGGAGCGCCGGGACAAGTACGGCCTTGACAAACAGGGCTGGATGGACCACATGCAGCAGCCCGTGGACCCGGTCCACGATACGCCCCGGGACCGGATGGTCCGGGAGGGACAGATCCACCGCAACGACTGCTACAGCCAGGCCTTCGGCGAGGAGAAGAGCTTCGAGTGGGCCTACCGCTGGTGCATGGAGAAGGGCTGGGTCTGGTGCGTCGCCTTCCCGTTGATCGCCATCCGGGATATGGCGGAGAGCGAGGAGGAGTTTGAGCGCATCTTCAAGATCGTCTTCTCCACCGCCGGAAAAAACGCCTTCATCGAACCCTTCGCCGTGGAAGGGCTGCGCGCCTGGCTGGGCGTGCCCCACGAGATCGGGAAGAACGATCCCCGTCTTATGGGCGGATACATCAAGAACGTGCTGGACTGCCAGCTGGTTCCCTGCGAGCTGGAGCGATTCACCAAAGATGAGGTAGTCATCAAGGTAGATACCGAGACCTTCAACGGCCGCTTCCCTATGGCGCCCATCGA
>CAJTVO010000036.1 GCA_910579485.1 uncultured Oscillospiraceae bacterium
TTTCGTATTTCATGCCCCTATTTTAGCACAGTCTCTTATTTTCGCAAGAGCTCTAATATTTTCTTACGGTGGCAAGGGAAGAAAGCATTACCAGAGCGGCGGAAACGCTGCGAATGACGCAGCCGCCTCTTTCCCGGCAGTTGAAAGACCTGGAGGACGAGCTTGGGAAAAAGCTGCTCATTCGCGGGAGCAAAAAAGTCACGCTCACGGAGGACGGGATGCTGCTCCGTAAGCGTGCGGAAGAAATGATAGATTTAATGGAAAAGACCAAAGCGGAGTTGACCAGCTCGGACGAGAATATCAGTGGAGAAATCTATATCGGCGGAGGGGAGACCGATGCTGTTTCTCTGTTTGCCCAAACGGCTGGGAAGCTGCAAAAGAAATATCCGCAGATCCACTACCATATTTACAGCGGCGATGCTGAAATCGTGATGGAGAAGCTGGATAAGGGGCTGATCGACTTCGGCCTTTTGGTGGGGCCTGTGGATGTAAGCAGGTATGACTACATGCGGCTTCCCGTCAACGATATTTGGGGCGTCCTTATGCGGAAGGATGCCCCGCTGGCAGAGAAAGACGTAATATGTGCCGAGGACTTGTGGGACAAGCCGCTGATCTTGTCGCATCAGGCGTATTCTGGCAGCGACATATCCGTATGGCTGGGAAAGGACGCCCATAGGCTGAATGTTGTAATGACATACAATCTGATTTACAATGCCGCGCACTTTGTGAAAACAGGGTTCGGATACGCCATCACATTGGATAAGCTGATCAATACCACCGGCAACAGCGAACTTCGCTTCCGGCCATTGTATCCGACATTGGAGGCGGGACTTTGCATCGTGTGGAAGAAGTATCAGGTCTTTTCAAGGGCGTCCAAACAATTTTTGAATCAGCTGCGGGCTGAATTTGGCTGGGAGTCACACATATTATAGCAATAAGACCGCCGGGACACAAACGTCCTGGCGGTCTTATCATTCATCTTCTTTGTCTTCGATATATTCCAATACATCCTCCACCCGGCAGGACAGCATCCGGCATAGGTCGTTGAGGGTGGCGGTGGAGATGTTTTTTCCGTGCTTGAGGGAGTGCAAGGTGCCTTTGCTGAAGCGGAAATGATGGATCAGGGTATAAGTGGTGACGCCTTGCCGTTCCATGGTCTGCCATAGCGGCGCATATGAGATCATCGTCCCCACCTCCCTTGTTCATTATTATAAGGTATGGCCTCCCTCTTGAATATTCCCGATAAACCGGGTATAATGTAAGGCAGGAGGTGTGACAATGAGCTATTTTGATGGAATCATTCCCAAGTCCTGTGCAGCCTGCTTCTTCTGGGATGGACGGCAATGGATACAAGAAGACCCCGGTCTGTGCGATGAATGCGATCATATGCTGGAAATGTTCCCGCTCCTTGACGGAGATCGGGAATCGCGGCGAAAGAAATGGGACCTCTTGACCATGTTGGACCCTCCGCAGTGGACCGCGCCATAATACATGGCCCCTCTTTTTCAATTTTCCGCTTGTACTTCTCCCCAAACCGCTATATAATAGACAAGGTAAAAATACCCCATAGGGGCAGAAATAACAGAGGAGGGCTTTGCCATGAAACGGATCGGTATGCTGACCAGCGGCGGGGACTGTCAGGCCTTGAACGCGGCCATGCGGGGCGTCGCCAAGACGCTGTTCAATTCGGGAGAAAAGGTGGAGATCTACGGCTTCCAGGACGGTTACCAGGGGCTGATCTACGGACGGTTCAAGCTGCTGACCTACGCTGACTTCACCGGTATCCTGACCAAGGGCGGCACGTTCCTTGGGACAAGCCGCACACCCTTCAAGACCATCCAGATCCCCGGGGAGGATGGAGTGGACAAGGTGGCGGCTATGAAGCAGACCTACTACAAGCTCCAGCTGGACTGCCTGGTGGTCCTGGGAGGCAACGGCACCCATAAGACCGCCAACCTCCTGCGCCAGGAGGGTCTGAACGTCATCACCCTGCCCAAGACCATCGACAACGACCTGTGGGGCACGGATATGACCTTCGGCTTCCAGAGCGCGGTGAACGTGGCTACCGAGGCCATCGACTGCATCCACACCACCGCCGCCTCCCACGGACGGATCTTCGTGGTGGAGGTCATGGGCCACAAGGTGGGCTGGCTGACTCTGAACGCGGGCATCGCCGGCGGCGCGGACATCATCCTCATTCCGGAGATCCCCTACGACATCGACAAGCTGGCCAAGAAGATCAAGGAGCGCCACGAGAGCGGCAGCCGGTTCACCATCCTGGCGGTGGCCGAGGGCGCCATCTCCAAGAAGGACGCCGGGCTGAGCAAGAAGGAGTACAAGAAGAAGCTGGCCAAGCGGACCCACCCCTCCGTCTCCTACGAGATCGCCGAGGAGCTGGGCAAGCGCTGCGGCCTGGAGGTCCGGGTGACGGTGCCCGGTCACACCCAGCGGGGCGGCAGCCCCTGCCCCTACGACCGGGTGTTCGCCTCCCGGCTGGGCAGCGAGGCGGGCAAGCTGATCCTCAAAAACGAGTACGGCTTCATGGTGGGCTACAAGAACCGGGAGATCGTGAAGGTCCCCCTGGAGGAGGTAGCCGGGAAGCTGAAGATGGTGGACCCCGATTCCTCCATCGTGAAGGAAGCAAAGCTGCTGGGCATCAGCTTCGGCGACTGAATAGTGGAAGGCCCTGCGGTACACGTTGCCGCAGGGCCTTCATCTGCCCCGGTCTCCGCAAAAAGTACAACGAAAGACAAGAAGGTGCATCGTCAGGCATTTCCAAAACGGGCCGGGTTGCGGTATACTAACATTGACGCATATTAACCAAAACAGGCAGGAGGTCAGCTTATGCGCTATGGTTATTTTGACAACGAGCACCGGGAATATGTGATCGACCGGGTAGACGTTCCGGTGTCCTGGACCAACTACATCGGTCTGAAGGACATGTACGGCGTGTTCAACCACACCGCGGGAGGATATCTGCTCTACCGGTCCCCCGAGTATCACCGCATCACCCGCTTCCGGCCCAACGGCGTCCCCATGGACGGCCCCGGCCACTATGTCTACCTGCGGGACGAGGAGACCGGCGAGTTCTGGACGGTCTCCTGGCAGCCCGTGGGCAAGCCCAAGGAGCACTATTCCTGCCGCCACGGACTGAGCTACGTCAAATACCTCTGCGACTACGGCGGCATCCAGGCGGAGCAGACCCTGTTCGTGGCCGTGGACGATCCGGTGGAGATCTGGGACGTCCGCCTGCGCAACGACTCCGGCCGTCCCCGGCGGCTGAGCGTGTACGGCTATCTGGAGTTCAGCTTCCACCACATCGACATGGACAACAAAAACTTCCAGATGAGCCTCTACGCCTCCGGAAGCCGGTACGAGGACGGGATCATTGAGCACGACCTGTACTATGAAGAGGACGGCTATCAGTTCTTCACGGCAAACTTTGCTCCCGACGGCTTCGAGAGCCTGCGGGACAAGTTCATCGGCCCCTACCGCACCGAGCGGGACCCCCTGGCCGTGGAGGCCGGGAAGTGCGGCGGCAGCGAGGAGAAGGGCGGCAACCACTGCGGCTGTCTCCAGAAGTTCGTGGAGCTCCAGCCCGGCGAGGAGGTCCGGCTCCTGTTCCTGCTGGGCGAGGGCGGCCTGGACGCCGGACGGGCCATGCGGGAGAAGTACACCGAGGCGAAGGCGGACGAGGACTTTGCCCGGACCGCCGCTTTCTGGGACCGGAAACTCGGATGCCTCCAGGTCTCCACCCCCAACGAGGGCATGAACACGGAGCTGAACATCTGGAACCTGTACCAGAGCGAGATCAACGTCATGTTCTCCCGCTTCACCTCCTTCATCGAGGTGGGAGGCCGTGTGGGCCTGGGCTACCGGGATACGGCCCAGGACGCCATGATGGTGCCCCACTCCAACCCGGACAAGTGCCGGAGCCGTCTGGTGGAGCTGCTGAAGGCCCTGACCGGGGAGGGCTACGGCCTGCACCTCTTCGAGCCCCGGTGGTTCGAGCCGGAGGAGAAGCAGCAGTCCTTCAAGTCTCCCACCGTGGTCCCCACCCCGGACAAGAGCCAGATCGTCCACGGCCTCAAGGACGCCTGCGCCGACGACGCCCTGTGGCTGGTGGCCAGCATCGTGCAGTACATCCGGGAGACCGGGGACCTGTCCTTCGCGGACCAGGTGCTGACCTACGCCGGCGGCGGCGAGGGAACGGTCTATGAGCATATGCAGCGCATCCTGGACTTCTCCGCCCGGCAGGTGGGCCGCAACGGCATCTGCAAGGGCCTGCGGGCGGACTGGAACGACTGCCTGAACCTGGGCGGCGGCGAGAGCGCCATGGTCAGCTTCCTCCACTACTGGGCCCTGGGCCATTTCACTGCCCTGGCGGAGCGCCTGGGCCGGGAGGCGGACGCGGCCCGGTACCGTGAGATGGCCGAGACTGTGAAGGAGACCGCCCAGCGGGTCCTGTGGGACGGCAAGTGGTACATCCGTGGCATCACCGCCGAAAACCGGAAGATCGGCACACAACAGGACGCTGAGGGCAGGGTCCACATGGAGTCCAACACCTGGGCGGTCCTGAGCGGCGTGGCGGACCGGGAGCGGGGCCTCTCCGCCATGGACAGCGTGGACGAGTACCTGTATACGGAGTACGGCCTGCTGCTCAACGCCCCCAGCTTCCGGACGGTGGACGACAGCATCGGCTTTGTCACCCGGGTCTACCCCGGCCTGAAGGAGAACGGGGCCATCTTCAGCCACCCCAACCCCTGGGCCTGGTGCGCGGAGGCCGTGCTGGGCCGGGGAAGCCGGGCCATGAAGTTCTACAACGCCCTGTGCCCTGCCCTCCAGAACGACAGGATCGAGGTCCGGGAGTCGGAGCCCTACACCTACTGCCAGTTCGTGGTAGGCCGGGACCACACCGCCTTCGGGCGGGCCAGGCACCCCTTCATGACCGGCTCCGCCGGATGGGCCTACTACGCGGCCACCCAGTATCTGCTGGGGGTCCGGCCCGACTTTGACGGGATGACCATCGCCCCCTGCGTCCCCGCGGATTGGAAGGAGTTCTCCGTGGTCCGCAGATGGCGCGGGGCGGAGTACCGCATCCATGTGACCAACCCCGACGGCGTGGAGAAGGGCATCGCCTCCCTGCGGATGGACGGGAAAGAGGTCTCCGTGCTGCCGGTCCTCCCGGCGGGCAGTGTATGCCAGGTAGAAGCCGTAATGGGCTAAACAGAAGGGAAAGGTGCGCGTAAAAATGATCAAATTTGGAACCGGCGGCTGGAGAGCCGTCATTGCCGACGAATTTACCCGGGAGAACATCCGGCTGGTGGTGGCGGGACTGTGCCGCCTGATGGACCTGGAGGGACACGCCGGGGCCACGGTCTGCGTGGGATACGACCGGCGCTTCCTGTCCAAGGAGTCCGCCCACTGGGCGGCGGAGGTGCTGGCGGGGTATGGATACAGGCCCCTGGTGGTGAACCGCTCCGCCCCCACGCCCCTTATCATGTTCACCGTCCGGCAGCTGGAGCTGCCCTACGGCATGGCCATCACGGCCAGCCACAACCCGGCCATCTACAACGGCATCAAGGTCTTCACCGCCGGAGGCCGGGATGCGGACCAGACCGTCACCAGGAAGATCGAGGAGCAGATCGACCTTCTCCGCCCCGAGGAGGTCCGCTCCCTGGACTACGACCAGGCCCTGGCCCAGGGGATCGTCCGGGAGGTGTACCCCTTCAACGAGTATATCGACAGCATCCTCCAGTTTGTGGACGCCGGGAAGATCAAGGATTCCCGCCTCCGGGTGGCCATCGACCCCATGTACGGGGTCAGCCAGAGCTGTTTGCGGACCATCCTGCTGACCTGCCGGTGCGACGTGGACGTGATCCATGAGCAGCACGACACCCTCTTCGGCGGACGGATGCCCGCCCCCAGCGCCGAGGCCCTTCAGCCCCTGTCCCAGTACGTGAAGGACAACCGGTGCCATCTGGGCATCGCCACCGACGGCGACGCGGACCGGCTGGGGGTCATCGACGAGAACGGAAACTACCTCCACCCCAACACGCTGCTGGTGCTGCTGTACTACTACCTGCTGCGCTACCGGGGCTGGACCGGCCCCTGCGTCCGCAACAACTCCACCACCCATCTGTTGGACCGGATGGCGGCGGATATGGGGGAGACGTGCCACGAGGTCCCGGTGGGCTTCAAGCACATCTCCGCCAAGATGGTGGAGACCAACGCGGTCATCGGCGGCGAGTCTTCCGGCGGCATGGCGGTCCGGGGCCACATCGCGGGGAAGGACGGCATCTACGCCGCCGCCCTGCTGGTGGAGATGCTGGCGGTCACGGGCAAGTCCGTCTCCCAGCTGTACCGGGAGATCACGGAGAAGTACGGCACGCTCTACTACGCCGACGGCTCCTTCACCATGACCAACGCCCGGAAGGAGGCCCTCCAGGAGCAGCTGTTCGTCCGGATGGAGCTGCCGGACTTCGGCGTTCCGGCGGAGCGGGTCAACCGGGAGGACGGGTGCAAGCTCTACTTTGCCGACGGGAGCTGGACCATCTGCCGGTTCTCCGGCACGGAGCCCCTGCTGCGGGTGGCGGCGGAAGGGAATACCCAATCCCAGGCGGAGGAGTACCTCCGCACCTGGAAGCGGGCGCTGGAGCTGTAGGAAGCCGACATTCAGCAAACCGCTGAGGAGATACCGTTCTCTTCAAAAATGGGTTGCTAAATTGACGGGATTTGCTATAATGAACCCATGACAGCGGCATGGAACAGAAAGGGTGTGGGCTGGATGCGGCGGATATCCCTGAAGGCGGGTCTGATGGCGACCATCGTGATCTGCTGGCTGGCGCCGATCGTGACCGTGGCAGTGCTGGCGGGCATCCTGCTGGAGACCAGCTACCGGCAGTCCGTCCGGCAGGAGGTAGAGCGGGCGGCAGAGAACGCCATGGAGCAGGTGCAGATGCGTCTGGAGGACGCCGTGAACAACTCCAAGATGGTGTCCTACGACGGCACCGTGCGCAGCTCCTACCGCTGGTACATGCAGGAGGGGGTAGGCGTCACCCTGTACCGCGCCGTCAACGACTACCTGACCCACCGCTTTTCTCTGGATGAGAAGTACAAGGCCGTGTTCATCAACTTCTGGGACGAGGAGATCCCGCAGTCCTACGCCCTGTGCAGCAACACCGCGGGCTACGAGGTGCGGCTGGTGTTCCGGGAACAGACGGACGGCATCCTGGAGGTCATGCGGGAGGTGGATACGGAGATCCGCTTCCTGCTGCTGGACGGGGAGCTGTATATGGCCCGGAACCTGCTGGACAGCAGCTTTACCCCCTACGCTACCGTAGTGATGATGTTCGACGCGGAGCAGGTGCTCAGGCCGCTGGCGGAGCTGGGCGGCTCCGGCGGCGTCCGGGTGGATATCGACGATTGCAGCTTCCGGCTGGACCCCCGGGAGCTGCGCCTGGAGCCGCCGGAGGAGGAGGGGCCGCCCCACCCGCTGGCCTATTCCGCCTCCGTGGACGGCCACAGCCTCTCGGTGACCATCGGGATGGAGGAGTACCGCCTGTGGAAGGACAACCCCTGGCTGCCGGAGGTGATCGGGGCGTCGGCCGCGCTGATCCTGCCGCTGCTGGCGGTGGTCATCGCCCTGTTCACCCGCCATGTGAGCGGCCCCATCCAGATCCTGGCCCAGGCCAACCGGCAGGTCCAATCCGGCCAGTGGGGCTATCAGATCGACAGCCCGCCGCCCAACGTGGAATTTGAGAAGCTCTACACCCACTTCAACGGCATGTCCATGGAGCTTCAGAACCAGTTCCAGCGGGCCCGCCTGGAGCAGCAGGCCACCCAGCGGGCCCAGATCAAGGCGCTGCAATCCCAGATCAACCCCCATTTCCTCAACAACACCCTGGAAATCATCAACTGGGAGGCCCGCATGGCGGACAACGAGCAGGTCAGCGCCATGATCGAGGCCCTGTCCACCATGCTGGACGCCGCCCTGGACCGGGGCGGCAGGACCCAGATCCCCCTCCGGGAGGAGATGGGCTATGTGGACGCCTACCTCTACATCAGCCGGGAGCGCCTGGGAGACGGCTTCCACGTCTACAAGGAGATCGACCAGACCGTCTTGGATCAGCCGGTGCCCCGGCTGATCCTCCAGCCCATCGTGGAGAACGCGGTGGAGCACGACATCACCGCCCGCCGGGGCGGGAACCTCTGGGTCCGGGCCTGCCGGTCCGGGGAGCGGATGGTGCTGGAGGTGGAACACGACGGCACCATGAACGAGGAGGACCGGGAGCGGATCCGGGCCCTGCTGTCCGGGGACGCCGGGGAGCTGGCGTGCGGGGTGGGCCTGCGCAACGTCCACCAGCGGCTGAAGCTGATCTACGGGGACGAGGCCGCCCTGGAGGTAGGGGAGACCGAGAGCGGTACCATCCTGGCCCGGATCGAGTTCCCCGCCGGGTGACCCGATAGGAGGAGGACTGTCATGAAGAGGATCGCGGCGCTGCTGCTGGCGGCCTGCCTGTGTCTCGCCGCCTGCGGGCGGGAGGAGGAGGCTCCGGCGGCGGAGGAGGCAGAGGAGGGCGTTGTCTTGAACGTGGTGACGTCCTACGGCGTGGACGACGGCAACCGCAGGAACTACGAGGCCGCGGTCGCCGGTTACGAGGCCGCCACCGGCAACCGGGTCAACGACAACTCCTCCGTCTCCAACGAGGACTGGAAGAGCCGGGTGCTGACGGATTTCATGACCGGCTCGGAGCCGGACGTGCTGTTTTATTTTACCAACGTAGACGCGGACCCCTTCATCAATGCCGGCAAGGTGGTGTCCATCGAGGAGATCCGGGAGGAATATCCCGATTACGCCACCAATATGAAGGAGTCCATGATGGCGGTGGCCTCCGACGGGAAGCACTACGCGGTGCCCTCCTCCGGATATTGGGAAACCCTGTTTGTCAACCGGCGGGTGCTGAGCGCCTGCGGGGTCAGCATCCCCGGGCCGGACTACGACTGGGACACGTTCCTGGAGGACTGCCGGCGGATCAAGGAGGCGGGGTACATCCCCATCGCCTGCTCCCTGTATGAGATCCCCCATTACTGGTTCGAGTTCACCGTGATGAACAACGGCTCCCTGGCCGGCCACATGGAGATCCCCGTGGTGGACGATGCGGGCGTCCTGGTGGACGATCCGGCCTCCCGGAAGTGGATCGCCGCCCTGGAGGATATCAAGGAGCTGTACGAGGCGGGCTATTTCCCGGACGATACCCTGACCGCCGCCGACGCGGAGACCGTGGCCATGTTCGGCAATGGGGAAGCGGCCTTCCTCATCGACGGCTCCTGGAAGCTGGGCTACTTCACCAAGAATTTTGCCCGAAGGATCGAGGACTACGTAGTGGCCTACGTGCCGGGGAAGGGGCAGCGCCCCGCCTCCGATACCGTCGGCGGCATCTCCATGGGATACTTCATCACCCGCAAGGTCTGGGAGGACCCGGCCAAGCAGGCCGCCGCCGTGGAGTTTGTCTTCCATATGACCTCCGAGGAGGTCCTGGGGACCTTTGTGACCACGGAGGTCACCGCTCTGGTCAACGGGACGGAGACCTCCGGCCTGAGCACCATCCAGCAGTCCGCCGCGGACGCCAACGTCCATATCACCGGTCTGGCCGAAGCGGTGCAGGACGCCATCTCCGGCGAGGCGAAGAGCGAGCTGTTCATCAATATCCCCAAGGTAGTCACCGGCCAGATGACCGCCAGGGAGGCGGTAGAGGCCGCCATCCGGCGCAACTAGCAGCAGAGAGAAGGAAGGGCGGGAGAAGAAAATGTACCGTGTGGTGTTGATCGATGATGAAAGACGCATCGTCGAGGGCCTGCGGAAGGTGGTCCGCTGGGCGGACTATAACTGCAGTGTGGCTGGCGTTGCCGGCAACGCGGATGAGGGCTCCGCCCTCATCCGAGAGCTTCGTCCCCATATCCTCTTTACCGACATCCGGATGCCCGGGAAGGACGGCCTCGCCATGGTGGCGGGCCTGCGCAGCGAATTTCCGGATCTGCAGGTGGCGATCCTGACGGGCTACCGGGACTTCGCCTACGCCCAGGAGGCCATCCGGCTGGGGGTGACCCGGTTCCTGCTGAAGCCCTCCAAGATGGACGAGATCAAGGAGGCCCTGCAGGCCATGGTGGAGCATCTGGATAAGAAGAGGGAGGCTCCCGCCGGTGAGGAGGCGGAGGATGAGCCCGCCCAGTGCGCGGGCAGCTTCATCGTCAACCAGGCGCTGGATTATATGGAGAAGAACTACCAGCAGAAGCTGGGCCTCCAGACGGTGGCGGACTGCTGCTACGTGTCCCAGTGGCACCTGTCCAAGCTGCTCAACCGCTACCAGGGGAAGAGCTTCTACGACATCCTCAACGCCATCCGCATCGGCAAGGCAAAGCTCATGCTGGCCGACCCCAGCCTGAAGATCTGGGAGATCAGCGAGGCCGTGGGCTATACGGACACCGCCCATTTCGCCCGGACGTTCAAGAAGCTGGAGGGCATGAGCGCCAACGAGTACCGGAACTCGCTGCGCTGAGGGCGAGATAAAGCGCCGCAGATCAAATGATCTGCGGCGCTTCTGCGCACAAAGAAGCCGGCCGGTATATCAGACGGCCCGTTCCGGAACCGCGCGTACCAGCCACTTCCTCCGGAAGTAATGGACGGCGAGCACGATGGACCGAACGGCCCACTCCACCCACATGGCGGTCCACAGCCCGGTGAGCCCCATGCCCATCCGGTAGGCCAGGAAGTAGCCGCACACGATCCGCACGCACCACATGGAAGCCAGGGACAGTACTGAGGGGAACACGCTGTCGTGCCCCGACCGGAGGATAGCGGGCAGCACGTTGGAGAAGGGCCAGAACAGGAAGATGGGCAGCAGGATATACCGCAGCAGCTCCAGGGTCTTCTCCTGCACCTCCGGAGAGGCGTGGTACAGGTGAGTCAGCATCGTGGGGAAGAAGGGATAGGCGATGGTGGCCGACGCCGCCAGCAGGAACAGCGCCAGCACGCACATCTTGCAGCCGTAGCCGAAGGCGTGCTCCTTCTCCCCCGCGCCGATGCACCGGCCGGATATGGTGATGCCCAGATTCCCTGCCGCGCCGGCGGCGGCGGTGGTCACCCCCATCAGAGAGCCCGCGATGGAGTTTACCACCACGGCGCCGGTGCCCAAGGGGACTGTCATGGCGGTGAGCACGATGCCGCCGAAGGCCAGGAACAGCTGCTCCAGACCAAAGGGGATGCTGACCTCCAGAATGGTGGAGAGGATGGGCCTCTGGAAGGAGAAGACGTCCTCCAGCCGCAGGCGGATGGGCATATCCCTGGGCAGGAAGAGAAAGGCCAGGGCGGCCAGAGCCCCCACGGACCTGGCGAAGATCTGGGCCAGGGCGCTGCCCAGGATATCCATTTGCAGCACGTTCAGGAACAGGATGCTGAACAGCAGGTAGGACACGTTGATGATGATGGTCAGGCACAGGCACTTCTGGGACTCTCCCAGCCCCCGGAGGATGGAAAAGACCCCGGAGTAGACGGTGAAGATGATCATGGAAAAGGTGCCCTGGATCATGTAGGACACGGCTTTCTCCATGATAGCCGGCTCCGCCTGGGGATAGAGGGCTGTGAGGATGGGCCGTGGGAACAGGATCAGCACCAGTCCCAGCAGGGACCCGGTCAGGAAGGTGAGCCACAGGATGTGGCCCGCCGCCTGCTGGGTCTTGACCATATCACCCCCGCCGAAGCACTGGGTCACTGCCACGGTGCCGCCGGCGGAGATGCCCCCCAGCACGCACATGATGAGGCCCAGCAGGGGGGAAACCAGGTTGACCGCGGCAATGGAGGACTCCCCGGCGGAGGAGATCAGCGCCGTGATCAGCATGTTGATGAACATGATGGACAGGGAATCCAGGATCAGGGGAAGGGTCATCCGGTAGATCTGACGGGCTGTAAAAACGGGAGAGGTCAGCTGGCGGTCCAGGCGGCCCTTGGCGGCGCTGCATAATTTGATTGTCATGGCGGTCACCTCGCGACATCGGGGCGGTTTTTTGCGGTACGGCAGCCCTTCCGGCTGCATCGCGGGACAGGATAGCACAGCCGGGGGAAAAAGTCAATGCCTCCCTCCAACAATTCTCCAGAATGGCAAAATGCACAACCACATACAAGAAAAGCCAATCCCGTTTCGTGACTTATGGGGAGGCGGTTAGTATAATATATATAAAAAGACACCGCAGTCAATATAGGTTTTCGTCAAAACCAATATCATTTGGAAGGCTGGTGAACAGCGATGTCCCGAAGACTCCCAGAGACGAACCCCTCCGCCAGGCCCAACCGGTACCGCTTCTCCAAGTACAAGAAGACGCTGGTGCTCCTCACCATGGCGGCGCCTACGGCCATCTGGCTGCTTCTGCTGCGCTATCTCCCCATGGGAGGCATCATCCTCGCCTTCAAGGAGTACAAGGTCAATCCCCGCAACCCCTCCTTTATCAGCAACCTGATCAACAGCAAGTGGGTAGGGCTGAACAACTTCAAGTTCCTCTTCATGACGGACGACGCGAAGATCATGTTCCGCAACACCCTGCTCTATAACATCGTCTTCATCATCCTGGGGATCATCATCCCGGTGGCCTTCGCCATCATGCTCAACGAGGTCACCAAGAAATTCGTTGCCAAGGCCTACCAGACCATGATGTTCTTCCCCTACTTCCTCTCCTGGGTGGTGGTCAGCTACTTCCTCAACGCCTTCATCGACGGGCAGTACGGCATGATCACCGCCATGCAGCGGGCCGCCGGGGGGGAGATGACCAACTGGTACACCACCCTGGGGCCGTGGCCGTACATCATCGTCTTTGCCAACCTGTGGAAAAACGTGGGGTATACCACGGTGCTGTACCTCTCCGCCATCACCGGCATCGACTCCACCCAGTACGAGGCCGCCGCCATCGACGGCGCTTCCAAGTGGCAGCAGATATGGTACGTGACCATCCCCAACCTGCGCACCATGATCTGCATCCTGTTCATCATGAACGTGGGCAAGATATTCAACGCGGACTTCGGGCTGTTCTACTCCGTGCCCATGAACAGCGGGGCCCTCTTCCCGGTGACCCAGGTCATTGATACATATGTGTACCGCGCCCTGATGGTCACCGGCCGGGTCGATATGAGCTCGGCAGCCGGCCTGCTGCAAAACGTATTGGGCTTCGTCTGTATCCTCACTGCCAACAACATCGTCAAAAAGATCGATGCTGACAGCAGTATGTTCTAAGGGAGGCGCGATATGGCTAGTAAGAAAAAGAATCTCCGTTTGAATTCCGTCAGCCGCGGCGCGGAGGCCGTCATCTATATCGTCCTGGGCCTCTTCTCCCTGTGCTGCATCATCCCCTTCATTTTCGTCATCATCATCTCCTTCTCCGCCGAGAGCTCCATCCGTGCCATCGGCTACTCCTTCATCCCCCAGGCTTGGAGCACGGATGCCTTCAGCTATGCGTTCCAGAAGCTGCCCCAGATCTGGCGGTCCTACTTCAACAGCGTCTTCATCACCGTGGTAGGCACCGCGCTGAGCACTCTGATGTGCGCCCTGTACTCCTACGTGCTCTACCGGCCCGATTTCAAGTTCCGGGGCTTCTTCAATTTCCTCAGCTTCTTCACCATGATCTTCGGCGGCGGCCTGGTGCCCACCTACATCGTGTGCAGCCAGGTGCTGGGCCTGAGCGAGAACTATGGAGCCCTGATCGTCCCCCTGCTGGTGAACCCCTTCAATATCATCATCATGCGGACCTTCTTCAAGAGCTCGGTGCCTCTGGAGCTCATCGAGGCCGCCACCATCGACGGCAGCGGCGAGTACAACACCCTCTTCCGGGTGGTGGCCCCCATTGCCAAGCCCGGCGTAGCCACCATCGCCCTGCTCAACGCCCTGGTCTTCTGGAACGACTGGTATCTGTCCCTGCTGTATATCAAGCGGAACAAGATCCTCCAGCCCCTCCAGGCCCTGCTGATGGAGCTCCAGAACAACGTGGAGTACCTCAGCCGGATGGCGGGCCAGATGGGCGCGGCGGCCATTAACGAGGCGGCCAAGATGCCCACCCAGTCCCTGCGGATGGTGCTGGTGGTGCTGATCGTGGTCCCCATCGCCTGCGCCTACCCCTTCTTCCAGCGCTACATCGTGGCCGGCCTTTCCGTCGGCTCTGTGAAAGGCTGATACAGCGTTTCGCTGTTTCACAAAAACCATACATCATCAATTTTTGGAGGAGAACGCTATGAAAAAGATCCTTGCAATGCTGCTGGCTCTCGTCATGGTCCTGGGCCTGGCCGCCTGCGGCGGCGGCAGCGACAACAACAAGGCGCCTGACGCTGACAAGCCTGCGGACGCCACTCCCGACGACGGCGCGGCCAATGACGCTCCCGCCGAACCCGCGCTGGACCCAGTGACCCTGCGCGTCTGGTTCCACGGCAGCACCGTTTCGCCTGAGGCTTCCGCCAAGGTCATGGAGTCCGTTAACGCCTATCTGCAGGACAAGATCAACGTAACGCTGGAACCCATCTGGGGCACCTGGGGTGACTTTGACACTGCCACCGTGACCGCCCTGACCGGCGGCGATGACGTGGACATTTACTTCACCTGCAACTGGTCCTCCAACGAGTACAACAGCTACGCCCGCGACGGCTACTGGGTCAAGCTGGACGACATGCTGCCCACCTACGGCGCGGACCTGCTGACCACCATCCCTGAGGGCATCTGGGAGTGCGCAAAGACCAACGGCTACGACGGCATGGGCGTGTACGCCGTGCCTGCCCTGAAGGACACCGCCACCCAGAACTGCTGGGACCTGAACGGCACCCTGCTGGCCGAGCTGGGCTATGACGTGGACGAGTTCGTAGAGTTCGCTTCCATGAATCCCGACTTCTACTACTCCGACGAGTTCGAAGAGGTCCTCCAGAAGGCCAAGGACGCAAAGGGCAGCAGCTTCTATCCCCTGGTGGGCGAGCCCGTGGTCTTTGAGCGGATCGCCACCGGCACCGCTATCGTCACCGGCGACCTGAACGGCGCTCCCGTGCTGTCCTACTATTACGATGTGGAGCATCCCTCCACGGACATCGGCAGCAAGATCGTCTGCAAGTACGCCACTCCCGAGTTCAAGAAGTTTGCCGAGCGTACCTACTACCTGGCCCAGAAGGGCTTCATCTCCCCCCAGACCCAGAACGTGGACACCGCCAACAACTACCGGGAAGCCTGCGCTCTTACGGGTGATTACCTCATCAGTTCCCAGTCCTACGCCTTCGGCTGTGAGCTGGATTACTCCCGCGCCCGCGGCATCGACGTGCGCATGATCCCCACCGACGCTCCCTACATGGACGCTACCTCCGGTCAGGGCGCTATGATGGCCATCTCCGCCACCTCCAAGAACCCGGAGCGGGCCCTGATGTTCCTGAACCTGCTGAACACGGATCCCGAGCTGATGACCATGCTGAACTACGGCACCGAGGGCTATACCTATAACAAGAACGCCGATGGCACCATCTCCTTCATCGACGAGGTCCGCGCTACCTACAGCCCCTGGACCAACGGCATGGGCAACGTCCGCCAGCTGCCCCCCACCGCCGAGCAGGGCGTGGATTTCTGGGAGCGCTTCTCCGCTTACTATGACAGCGCCGAGGTCCTGCCTTACGGCTCCTTCATCCTGGATACCTCCGAGCTGTCCAACGAGGCCACCGCCCTGGCCAACGTGTATGGCCAGTACGGCTTCCAGCTGATGGGCGGCGCCACCAACCCCGACACGGTCCTGCCCGAGTTCCTCGCCAAGCTGGAGGAGGCCGGTATCCAGAAACTGCTGGACGCGGCCAATGATCAGCTGTCCGCCTTCCTGGCAGGCTAAGAAAACAGCCTGCGGCAGAAAGCAGCAACAAAAGACGCCCCGCGTCCACCGGCGCGGGGCGTCTTTTTGCGTCAAAAAGCCTGCCTCCCAAAGAACCTCGTCCTTTGTTCCGCTCCGAGCCTGCCCAGGAAAAGCGTCCCTTTCAAAAAAATTTGCCGCCGCGCACAAAAAAGGCTATACAAATCCTCCTTTTATTGGTATATTATAGAGATAGCTTATCCCCCGTACCGGGATCATATTTTACAGGAGGTCGATTCCTTATGAGCGCTTTGACTGATCTGATCTATGGCGGTTCCAACGCCGTGGCGGGCCTGACCGAGGGGGCCGTCAACGACGCCATCGCCAAGCACGGCGCGGATACGCCGGTGGCCTTCCCTGACACCGCCTACTTCTTCCCCACCATCTATGCCGCTACCGGCGTGAAGGTGAAGACCCTGGGCGACCTGCCCGCCTGCGTGGGCGTTTTGAAGAGCCTCATCACCAATCAGGACGACATCGGCGCGGCCCTGAACGCCGGACTTGCCACCGCCGTGGGCGCGGAGATCATTGAGGGACTGAAATACGTGGGCGGCGGCGATCCCTACGCCGAAGACTCCGGCATCGGGTTCGTGCCCGATCCCATCATCCGCTCCTTGGGCGTGCCCCTGGTCACCGGGGACATCCCCGGCGTGGCCGTGGTACTGGGCAAGGCGGACAATGCCGAGGACGTGGCCAATGTGGTCAAGGATTACCAGTCCAAGGGCATCCTCACCTTTATGATCGGCGAGTGCATCGAGCAGGCCCTGGAGAAGGGCGTGAAGATGGGCCTGGAGCTCCGCGTGGTGCCCCTGGGCCATGACGTGACCAGCGTCATCCACGTTGTCACCGTGGCCATCCGCGCCGCACTGATCTTCGGCAACGTCCAGCCCGGCGATTTGGCGGGCCTCCTCAAGTACACCAAGGACCGCGTTCCCGCCTTCGTCAACACCTTCGGCGCTCTGGACCCCGTGGTGGTCTCCGCCGGCGCGGGCGCCATCGCCCTGGGCTTCCCGGTGATCGTGGACCAGGATATCGGCGATCTCCAGGTCCCCGGCGCGCTGGAGGCCGAGCTGGATCACAACGAGACCAGCAAGCGCTCCCTGGCCCTGCGGAACATCCACATCAAGGTGAAGGAGCTGCCCATCCCCGTGGCCTTCGCCGCCGCCTTCGAGGGCGAGATCATCCGCAAGGCGGACATGAAGGTGGAGTTCTGGTCCAGCAAGAACACCACCTGCGAGCTGGTGACTATGCGGGACGCCGCCCAGGTGGAGGACCACCGGATCGTGGTGGACGGGCCCGACATCGACAGCGGCGAGGCGGAGTACGCCCTGGCCACCTATATCGAGGTCTGCGGTCCCAAGATGCAGAAGGACTTTGAATCGGTCATCGAGCGGAAGATCCACGCCTGGTTCAACTGCATGGAGGGCGTGATGCACACCGGCCAGCGCAACCAGTTCCGCATCCGCGTCTCCAACGACGCCTATGACAAGGGCCTGCGGATGAAGCACTTCGGCGAGGTGCTGTACTATATGATCATGGACGAGTTCGCCGCCGTGGTGGACAAGTGCCAGGTCACCCTGGTCACCGATCCCGAGAAGGCCAAAAAGATCCTGGACGAGGAGGCCATGCCCGCCTACAGCGCCCGGGACGACCGGCTCAGCTCCATGACCGACGAGAGCGTGGACAAGTTCTATACCTGCATCCTCTGCCAGTCCTTCGCTCCCAGCCACTGCTGCGTGGTGACCCCGGAGCGTCTGGGCCTGTGCGGCGCGGTGAGCTGGCTGGACGCCAAGGCCACCAAGGAGCTCAACGACGCCGGTCCCTGCCAGCCCATCAGCAAGGAGGGCTGCACCGACGAGCTGAAGGGCTACTACCCCGACGTGGACCGCATGGTCAACGCCGCCACCCAGGGCGCAGTGGAGCACGTGAGCCTGTACTCCATCATGGAGGACCCCATGACCTCCTGCGGCTGCTTCGAGTGCATCTGCGGCATCGAGCCCATCTCCAACGGCCTGGTGATCTGCAACCGTGAGTTCAAGGGCATGACCCCCACCGGCATGACCTTCGGCGAGCTGGCCTCCATGACCGGCGGCGGCGTCCAGACCCCGGGCTTCATGGGCCACGGACGCCACTTCATCGCCTCCAAGAAGTTCGCCGCCGCCGAGGGCGGCATCTCCCGCATCGTCTGGATGCCCAAGGAGCTGAAGGACGACGTGGCCCCCCGGCTCAACGCCACCGCCAAGGAGCTGCTGGGCATCGACGACTTCTGCAGCATGGTGGGCGACGAGACCATCACCTCCGATCCCGAGGAGCTGCTGAACTTCCTGACGGAGAAGGGGCACCCCGTGCTGAACCTGGAGCCCCTGATGTGACCGTTTTGAATTGACGCAATAACTGTGGAGGCCCTGCGGCGCGATATGCCGCAGGGCCTCTTTCTGAAAAAATTTTCGTTTTCCTGACAGATTTCCCCTCCCTGTCTTGTTTTCTCAGTGAAAGGGGTGATGCCCATGACCGACGAACGAGCGGAATACCTGGTGGAGCGCTACGCCGATCTGATCCTGCGGATCGGCAAGACCTGGCTGGGTGATATGGACGACGCCAAGGACATCTGCCAGATGGTCCTCATCAAGCTGCTGGAGAACCCCCGGGCGTTCCCGGAAGAGAGCCAGGAGCGAGCCTGGGTGATCCGGATAGCGGTGAACGAGTGCAAAAACTGGCGGAAGACCGCCTGGTTCCGCCGCCGGGTCCCGCTGGACGAGTCCCTCCAGCTGATGGCGGAGGACCCAGAGCCGGAGGACGGCAGTCTGCTGGCGCGGGTCCAGGCCCTGCCCGCCATGTACCGGGAGGTCATCTTCCTGCGGTACTACGAGGGCTATGAGGTAAAGGAGATCGCCGCCCTGCTGGGCCGGTCCCCGGCGCTGGTGAGCACCCACCTGAAGCGCGGGAAGGAAAAACTGAGAAATATGTTGGGAGGTACGGAGTATGCACGAGGATTTTGAGAGCTACAAAAAAGAGCTGGACCGGGTCCGGCTGACAGAGGAGGGCAAGAGGGCCCTGGCGGAGAGCCTGAGCCGCTGTGAGCCGGAGGAGCGCCCGGTCATCCGGTCCCGCCGTCTGACAGCCGGCGCCGGGAGGATCGCTGCCATAGCGGCGGTGGTATGCCTGCTGGTATCAGGGGCCGTGGCCGCGGTGGTGGGGTCGCCCACCCTGCGGGACAATGTATTTGGCGACTCCGCCGGGTACAGCCAGAGCAGCGGTTTTGTGGGAAGATCCGTGGAAAAGAACGGCTGGACCGTTACCATCACCGACTGCGTGGGCGACGACCGGAACCTCTGTCTGGGCATCGAGGTGGAGGCCCCGGAGGGCGTGGTGCTGGACGGGACGGAGGATTACCGCTTTCTGGATTACAGCAACGGCTTTATCCGCAACGGCGGCAGCAGCGGGATGGACCAGCTCCCGGACGACGATCCTGCAGACAATAAGATCCGGTTTATGCTGCGATACTACAGCTCCGGTTTTGATTCGGACGGCTTTAACGGAGGGAGCCGCTTCGCTTTGAAAAAACTGATCCACGATTTTCGCTGGGAGGAGCAGGAAGACGGCAATTGCGTCCAGAAATATGTGGAGGACTGCGGCGCGACCTGGGATTTCGGCTATCTGGAGATCTCCTATGCGGACAGTACCATCCGTCTGGAGCCTGATCTGCCCGTCACAACGCTGGATGTAGAGGCGACCATTACTTCTGTGGAAGTTTCGCCGCTAGGCGCAGTCATCAGGATCGAGGGCGATGCGCTGCTATACCACCACGACTGGGTGCCGAAGAACGCCCCGGACGGATGGTACGGCTGCATGGAGTATCAGGAGGTCTACCTGTATACCGAGGACGGCGAGGTGATCCCCGCAAACTACCAGGACGGCGCAAGCGCCGGCGGCGGGTGCAGCGGCGGCACGGTGGAGGAGGACGCTTTCATCGTGCTGGACCGGCGGTTTGACGAGCTTGTGGACGTGGACAGCCTCACCGCCATCTCCGTCTGCGGCGTAACGATCCCTCTGAAATAAGAAGCGAAGGAGGCTCTGCGGCCTGTGTGCGCCGCAGGGCCTCCTTTCCGAATATCCCCTTGTCCTGACCCGGCAGAACTGCTATAATCATCACAGCGCCGCGCGTCAGGACGGCGGCTGGTTTGGCGGACGGGTATGAAACGAGGTGGAGTATGGCACAAACGCTGGCGCTTTACGAAAAAAAGATACTGAACGACGAGGAATTTCCCATTCAGCTGTTCCGGAACAGGTTCCGCCAAAGGGGGCAGTACTTCGACCTCCACTGGCACGAGCATATCGAGCTGCACTACGTGGTCAGCGGTCACACCACGATCAAGCTGGAGCAGGAGGACGTCCTGGCCTGCCAGGGGGACCTGGTCATCGCCAACAGCAGCATCCTTCACGAGGGGTTCTGCGACGGGACACCCATGGAGACGCTGGTGGCGATCTTCAACATGGCGGACTTTTCCAGGGAGCTGGCGGACAAGAATATCATTTTCCAGCCCCACATCCAGAACGATCCGGAGATCGTCCGCATCATGGGGACCATCTCCGGCGAGATGCTCCGGCAGGAGATCGGGGGGCGGCTGGTCTGCAAGGGGTGCCTGCTGCAGCTGGTGGCCTACCTGGTGCGGCATTACGCCCGGGAGATGCTGGATCAGGAGGACAGCCTGCGGCGCAGGAAAAAGCTGGAGCGCCTGAACATCGTCTATCAGTACATCGAGCGCAACTACTCCGGCCCCATCGGCAACCGGGAGCTGGCGGACCTGATCCACGTCAGCGAGGGACGGTTCAGCCACCTCTTCAAGGAGAGCGCCGGGATGGCCCCCCTCCAGTACATCAACAAGGTCCGGCTGGAGAAGGCCGCCAACCTGCTGAAGCGGGGCGATTACACCGTGGCGGAGGTGGCCAACGCGGTGGGATTTTCCGACTACAACCACTTTGGCCGCCTCTTCCGCCGCGCCTTCGGATGCACGCCCATGGAGGCGAGAAAAAACAGCAGGATCGTATGAGTTTACAGCAGAAGAATCCTATCTTTCTTCTGCTGTTCTTTTATAATAAAATCCATGTGAGACATAAGGGATATTTTGGAGGATATACCAATCCCGGCTGGGCAGACGCCGCCGTGCGGGTATCCACCCAGCCGGGACGCGAGGACCGGAGTTCCCTGCCGGATGGGCGGGAAAAATAGAATAACAGCAAGAAACGGAGGAACAACGATGAAATTAGGAACACTGACAGCCGCGCTGGCGGACCTGCCCCTGGAGGAGGCCTGCGGCTTCCTGGCGGACAACGGCGTGCAGATGGTGGAGATCGGCTGCGGCGGCTTCCCCGGGAAGGCCCACTGCGACGCGGCGGAGCTTCTGGCGGACGAGGGCAAGCGGAAGGCCTTTGTGGACGTCGTCCACGGCCACGGGCTGGAGATCAGCGCGCTGAGCAGCCACGGCAACATGGTCCATCCCGACAAGGCGATCGCCAAGGCCTTTGACGACGATCTGACCAACGCCATCCTTCTGGCGGAGGAGCTGGGGGTGCCGGTGGTGAATACCTTCTCCGGCTGTCCCGGCGGCAGTCCGGAGGACAGGACCCCCAACTGGGTGACCTGCCCCTGGCCGGACGACTTCTCCAAGATTTTGGAGTACCAGTGGAACGACGTGCTCATCCCCTACTGGAAGGAAAAAGCCGCTTTCGCCGCCTCTCACGGCGTGCATAAGATCGCGCTGGAGCTCCACCCGGGCTTCTGCGTCTACAACACCCGGACCCTCCTGCGGCTCCGGGAGGCCGTTGGGCCCGAGATCGGGGCCAACTTCGATCCCAGCCACCTGATCTGGCAGGGGATGGACCCCTGCGCCGCCATCCGCGAGCTGGGGAAGGCGGGGGCGCTGTTCCACTTCCACGCCAAGGACACCAAGGTCGATCCCTGGAACACCGCCGTCAACGGCGTGCTGGACACCACCCACTACGGCAGGGAGCTGGAGCGCTCCTGGATCTTCCGCTCCGTGGGGTACGGCCACGGGGAGGACTACTGGAAAGCCATCATCTCCGAGCTGCGCCTGGCGGGATACGACTACGCCATCAGCATCGAGCACGAGGACAGCCTGATGTCCGGCCGGGAGGGCCTGCTGAAGGCCATCCAGTGCCTGAAGAACGTGCTGATCTACGAGGACCGCGGCGAGATGTTCTGGGCATAGGGGAGGAGCGGCTGCAATGAAGCATACATTGGCAATGGCCGGCTTCGGCGGCATGGCGGGCTGGCACTACGATCTGATCGAGCGGATCGACGGCCTGACGGTGGCCGGGATCTGGGACGTCAAGCCGGAGCGGCGGGAGTACGCCCGCTCCCGGAATATCCACGTCTACCAGAGCCTGGAGGACCTGCTGGCGGACCAGTCCGTGGACCTGGTGCTGGTGGCCACCCCCAACGACGTACATAAGAGCATCGCCATCCAGGCCATGGAGGCGGGGAAGAACGTGGTGTCCGAGAAGCCGGTGACCCTCTCTTCCCAGGACCTGCGGGAGATGATCCAGGCTTCGGAGCGGACGGGCCGCTTCCTGACGGTACACCAGAACCGCCGGTGGGACGAGGACTTCCTCTCGGTGAAAAAGCTCCTGGACGAGGGCCGGCTGGGGGAGATCTTCCGGCTGGAGTCCAGGGTACACGGCTCCCGGGGCATCCCCGGGGACTGGCGGCAGGAGAAGGAGCACGGCGGCGGCATGGTGCTGGACTGGGGCGTCCATCTGCTGGACCAGGCGCTGCTCCTGTTCCCCGGCGTGAAGCTGGAGACGGTGTACGCCACCCTGACCAACGTGACCAATCAGCTGGTAGACGACGGCTTCACCGCCGACCTGGGCTTCGCCAACGGCGTCCACATGCTGGTGGAAGTGGGGACCAGCAACTTCATCAGCCTGCCCAGATGGTACGTGCTGGGCAGGGACGGCACCGCCATGATCGAGGACTGGGGCCGGGAGGTCAGGATCGTCCGCGCCCTGGGGACCGATGAAAAGGACGTGGTCCCCGTGCGCACGGCGGCGGGACTGACCAAGACCATGGCTCCCCGGCGGGACGACAGCATCCACAGCGAGGAGGAGCCGGAGGTCTCCAGCGACATCCGGGAATTCTATCAGAATGTGATGGCCGTGCTGGAGGGCCGGGAGGAGAGCCGGATCAAGCTGGACGAGGCAGCCCGGGTCATGAGGCTGATGGAGGCCGTCTTCCAGTCGGCGGAGGAAAAGCGGGTCGTCCGGTTCGAGGAATGATGGATCGAAGGAGGAAAACCACATGATGAAATTACCGATAGCGGTACAGGTATATTCCGTAAGAGAGCAGGCCGCCGCGGACTTTGACGCAGCCATGGGCGAGCTGGCCCGGATGGGGTACGACGGCGTCGAGCTGGCGGGGCTGTACGGGAAGAGCCCCGAGGAAATTCGCGACATTCTGGACCGCCGGGGGCTGAAGGCCGTCAGCGCCCACGTGCCCTACGATGAGTTCGTCAAGGACCTGGAGGGCACGGTGGAGGCGTACCGGAAGATCGGGTGCCAATACGTGGCCGTCCCTTACCTGGGCGGGGAGCGGTGGTACGGCGGAAGCGGCTATCAGGAGACCCTGTCCTTCCTGTCCGTGATCGCGGAGAAGTGCAAAGAGGCCGGGATGCAGCTCCTCTACCACAACCACGCCCACGAGTTTGCCCGGACGGAGGAGGGCGGCTATCAGCTGGACGCCTTCTATGAGGCGGCGGAGACGGCGGCGCTGGCCGCAGAGCTGGACCTGTGCTGGGTGAAGGTTGGCGGCGCGGACCCGGCGGCTTATCTGCGCAAGTACGGCGGGCGGTGCCCCCTGGTGCATATGAAGGACTTCGTCCGGGACGGCGAGGTGACGCTGGTCGCCCTGGGGGACGGAGAGCTGGACGTGGGCGCTGCGGCGGCCCAGGCCGTGGAGAGCGGCGCGGAGTGGCTGGTGGTGGAGCAGGACGACCATCACTTCGGGTCTCCGATGGAGAATATGAAAAAGAGCATTGACTGCTTAAAAAAGCTGTAACAGGAGGAATCATCATGAAGATATTAAAAGCCGGTATCGTAGGATGCGGCGGCATCGCCAACGCCAAGCATCTGCCTGCCATGAAGAAAAACGGACACTTTGAGATCGTGGCCTTCTGTGATCTGATCGAGGAGCGGGCCGTCAAGGCGAAAGAGGAGTACGGAACAGCGGACGCCCGGGTCTACACCGATTACCAGGAGCTGGTCAAGGAGGACCTGGACGTGGTGTACGTGCTGACCCCCAACGACGCCCACGCCCCCGTGACCATCGCCGCCCTGAAGGCGGGCAGGCACGTCATGTGCGAAAAACCCATGGCGAAGACCTACGCCGAGGCCAAGGCCATGGTGGAGGCCGCCAGGGAGACCGGAAAGATCCTCACCATCGGCTACCAGAACCGCTACAGGGGAGATTCCCAGTATTTGAAGAGAGCCTGCGAGAGCGGCGATCTGGGAGAGATCTACTACGCCAAGGCCCACGCCATCCGCAGGAGGGCGGTTCCCACCTGGGGCGTGTTCCTGGACGCGGAGAAGCAGGGCGGCGGCCCCCTGATCGACATCGGCACCCACGCCCTGGACCTGACCCTGTGGATGATGGACAACTACGAGCCCGCCTCCGTCACCGGCTCTGTGTTCCGCAAGCTGGCGGATCAGAAGGAGACCGGCAACGCCTGGGGAGACTGGGACCCGGAGGTGTTCACTGTGGAGGACTCCGCCTTTGGGTTCATCAAGATGAAAAACGGCGCCGCCATCCAGCTGGAGGCCTCCTGGGCCCTGAACAGCCTTGAGGTGGACGAGGCCAAGACCACCCTCTGCGGCACCAAGGCGGGCGCGGATATGAAGGACGGCCTCCGGATCAACCGGGTGCAGTACGGGCGGCAGTGCGTGGAGAAGCCGGACCTGTCCTCAGGCGGCGTGGACTACTTCGACGGCGAGGCGGAGAGCGTCCAGGATGTGGAGCAGAGGGTCTTCTACGATGCCGTTGTGAACGGGAAGCCCTTGACCGTGGAGCCCGAGCAGGCGCTGGTGGTGACCCAGATCCTGGAGGCGGTCTACGAGTCCGCCAGGACGGGCAGGACCGTGTATTTTGACTGAGCCCCGGCGGCGGAAGGAGCGGAATATGAAAGTAACCGTATGGAATGAGAACCTCCACGAGAAGGAGATCCCCCTGGTGACGGAGCTGTACCCCGGTGGGCTCCATGGATACATCGCCGGATTTTTAAAGGACGCGGACGTCGAGGTCCGGACGGCGACCCTGGACGATCCCCAGTGCGGCCTGACGGAGGACGTGCTGGCGGATACGGACGTGCTGGTGTGGTGGGGCCACGTGGCCCACGACCGGGTGCCGGACGAGGTCGTGGACCGGGTCCAGCGCCACGTGCTGTCGGGCATGGGCCTGGTGGTGCTCCACTCCGGGCACCACTCCAAGATCTTCCGCAGGCTGCTGGGTACCACCTGCAACCTGAAATGGCGGGACGACGCCCGGGAGCGGCTCTGGACGGTGAAGCCCAACCACCCTATCGCCGAGGGGGTCCCGGAGACCTTCGTGCTGGATCGCGAGGAGATGTACGGAGAACCCTTCGACATCGCCGAGCCCCAGGAGACGGTCTTCATGGGCTGGTTTAACGGCGGCGAGGTCTTCCGCAGCGGCTGCACCTGGGTCCGCGGGAACGGGAAGATATTCTATTTCCAGCCGGGCCATGAGACCAACAAGGGCTTCCAGAACGAGCATGTCCAGCGAATCATCAAAAATGCCGTCCGCTGGGCCTGCCCCATCCGCCGGGTGGAGCTGGCCTGCCCGCATTTTGAGGCGCTGGAAGGGTAAGAATTGAGTCATGACCACCCCTAAGAGGGGTGGCATGACGAACGGCCTATAAGGCCGTAAGAGAAGCCAGCGCCTAAAAGACGCTGGCTTTCACTTCGTTCAAGCCACAGTGGTATGACTACTTGCTACCCTTAAAAGGGTCACTGTACTCCTTCTTACTCAGGCTGTCCTCTATTTGATCCTGCTTTTCCTGCTCCCGGATATACTTCTGTATCGTCGCAGTATTCAGACCTACTGTGCTTACATAATACCCGGTTGCCCAGAAATTACGGTTC
>CAJTVO010000037.1 GCA_910579485.1 uncultured Oscillospiraceae bacterium
CGGCTTACCTGCCGCGCTGTGAAAAATCTTTATATTTTTTCGCTGTCCTCTTGACGGGGTGCGGTTCACAAATCGGATATTGCGGGGTTACTATTTGCATATAGGAAAACGCAGATCAGTTGAGAAAAATAATACTCGGTCAATAACCGAAATTCATTTGGAAAAACTCCAACTATACACCGTTGCCCTATGATGATAAAATAGAACTGTATTCTAGGGCGGAGTAAGTTAGGGAGGAATGGCAAAAGGGAGGGGCGAAGTCTGCCCCTTTCGCCGCACCGCGACGGCCTGGAAAAGTAAATAATGGACATAGAAGACTGTAATTGCCTTTTGAAAAAGGTGGTTGCGGTCTTTTTTTGTCCCAAAATGGAAAGGAGCAGAATTTTATGAGCGAACCCAACAACACGTTCCCGTTCCCCGGAATAGAGGCAGGCGGCACACTGGACATCAGCGCCATCTTTGGGAGCAGCGATCCTGGTGATGATGTGAACCCCTTTGAGATGCCTGCGGCAAAAGGCCCTGTTGAGATGGACCCTTTACCCCAGGAGAACGCTCCCGCCGCAGGACCCGAACCTAAACCTGTTGCAGAGCCGGAACCTGCTGCGGAACCGGAAACTGAACAACCGTCCGCCGCACCTGCGCCAGAGGAGAAAGTCGTTACCGAGCCGACCCGGAAGCAAGCGGTTCCTCCTGCGGAGGAGCCTAACCTCATCTCCGCTGCCTTTGATAAGCAGGAGGAGAAAAATACCCAGCAGGGCCTTTTGGAAAAGCCTCCGGTATTTGCCTACGGCAGCGCCAAGGAGCCAATTAAATATCCCAGCATGACATTCGAGGAGCTGCGCATCGACAAAGCGGAGGACTTCCCGGAGCTGGCAGAGGGTAAAAAGGTGTCCTGGACGGTGGAATATGGCAAAACAGTCAAGACCATCACCGACCCCAAGGGTACGACGATCCAATCCATCAAGGCAGAGATCGAGACATCCAGGGGCTTCCTGGACGGGCTGAAAAAGGCCAAGGACAAGAACCCGGACTGCCTGGTCAAGCCGCGCGTCACCGCCCAGAGCAAGGGCATCGCCGCGTACAAGGGCGTGTTCTCCTCCTTAGAGGAGGCCCGGGCGTCGGATAAGACCATCTGCATCGTACCTGCCGGGGACGGCAGGATCTACGAGCTGCGCAAGAGTGAGCTGGGCGAGTTCATCGTCCCCAAAAACAACGTTGTGGAATTTCCGCAGATCAGGGCCGGGTTTACCCCGGCCCTGCCCCTCATCCCCATGTTCCTGCTGGGCGAGGTCATCTCCTTCTTCCGCTGCTATATGAATGAGCGGGAGGAATTTGAGGCCATGGCACACATCCTCTGGGACAAGGAAAACGAGGAGTTTGTGGTCCATATCCCAGAGCAGGAAGTCAGCAAAGCCCACATCAACGCGGATCTGAGCCGCGATACCCTGCCGGAGAGCCGCTACCTGCACTACGCCGACATCCACAGTCATAACAGCATGGAAGCGAGGTTTTCTTCTACAGATGACAGGGATGAAAAGGCTACCCGCCTTTACATCGTGCTGGGCCGCCTGGACCGATTTTTCCCTGAGATCTCTGTGCGGATGTCCTGCGGCGGCGTGTTCCAGCCGCTAGATCCGGCAACTGTGCTGGAGAGCGTCGGCGAGGTATTCCCCCATCAGTGGCATGACAATGTGAAAAAGCAGCCCCGTCCCCCCCGCCGCATGGTGGGCGTTTCGCCCTGGACGGGGATTCCTATTTGGAGAGATGTGCGATGAAATTTTCTCAGACACGCCCGGTCAAGATCGTCATGCTGGGCGCGGGCGGGACCGGGGGCCATATCGCGCCCCACCTGTACCGCCTGCTGTACTCCCTGGAACGTCCGGTACGGTTCATCATCTGCGACGGCGATGTTGTAGAGGAGAAAAACCTGGTACGGCAGAATTTCATCCAGGCCGATCTGGGAGAAAACAAGGCGAAAGTGCTTGCTGAGCGGTACTCCACAGTATTTGGGTTGGAGACGGAGTATGTACCGTCCTTTGTAGAGAAGGAGGATGACCTGCGGCGTCTGGTAAAGCCGGACCACTGGCGGATAGATCGCACAAAGTTTATCTGGGAGCAGATCATTCTGATCGGCGCGGTGGACAACAACAAGTCCCGTCAGCTCTGCCACCGCGTTTTCCAGGAGGCGAAGGAGCTGATCTACATCGACAGCGGGAACGGAGAGTATACCGGCCAGGTAGTATGCGGGATACGCCGGGGCGGCAAGACCTATTACCCGCCTATCGGAGCGGTTTACCCGGATGTACTGGAGGATACGGACAAGTTCCCGACAGAATTGTCCTGCGCGGAGGCGTCCGTCTCCGCGCCCCAGAGCATGGCGGCTAATATAACAGCGGCCACCGCTGTGGTGAGTATGGTCTATAACATCCTGGCTCTCGGCGACAGCTCGGTGCGGAAGATCACATTTTCCACCCAGACGGTCAATGTGCGGCCAGAAGTGCAAAAAAAGAAACGGAGGAAAGCTGCATGAGGGCAGTCGTAGACGCGAAAGAGTTTTCCAAGGCGCTGGACAAGGTGAGTAAAGTTCTGGGCGCCTCGAAATACATTCCTGCTTTGAGGGAGGTCATGGTTCGCTTTTCCGGTGGGCGGTGTGTTCTGACCGGAACAGATATGGATACCTGGCTGACTGTGGAGGTCCCGGCCCAGGGAGATGATCTCGCCTTTGTGTTCTACCGGACGGCCAGCATTGTGAAAGCCTGCCGCCGTTTTGACGGAGATCTGACCTTGGAGCTGACAGAAACCGGAGAGGGCCGCGAGCGGCAGCTCCGGCTCTGCATGAGCTGCGGAGACAGGGCGGGAGAGTTTCATGCCATGTTCCCGGAGGATCACCCGGCGATGCCGGAGCTGGAGCCGGAGCAGTCTTTTTCCGCCAATGTCTCCAGTCTGATGGAGCGGATCAACCGGATCAAGTACGCCACGCTGAAGCCTTCCGAAGATACTCGTGCGTGCTGCACCAGCATTCAATTCAGCGGCAGCAGGATCTACTGCCTGGATGGACTTCGGGCGGCCTGGAGTACGGATGAGGCATTGTCCGTACCGAAGCCGTTCATGGTCACAGCCGCGCCATTGGAGCATCTGAAGCTTTTCGGCAAACAGGATGTATCGGTAAACCTTTGCAAGCGGTATATAGACATCACGGACGGCTCGATGCATCTCGTCACCCGTTTGGCGGAGGCCGAGCTGTATGATCTGGACAGTGCCGTTCCCACGGAATTTCAGGAGGAGGTATATGTTTCTCCCGATGAATTTCTGACGGAACTGGCTTATCTGAAAGAGCTTATGCCGTCTGGCCAGAAGCCCTATATCCGTTTTTGCGGTGGCAGCCTGCTGACACAGGCGGACGGATGCAGGTATCAGACGAAGATCTGGCTGGATGGCAAAAGTGAGATGGAGATTGGATTCGATCTGAATCACATGGTGGACGCCCTCCGGCAGTTCAAGGGAGAATCTCATGTGCGGATAAAGTTGACCGGTCCCCTTTCCCCCATTATTTTGGAAGCGGAGGGGCGTGGCGACTGCGCCTTGGTGCTGCCGGTACGGCAAAAATATGTGCCAAGAGCGGCATGATAAAGAGGAGATACGATATGAATTTTGAAACCTTTGACCGGCTCCACAAGAGCGATCCCCTGCTGTTTTCCCTGGCAATGGAGGTCTTCCTGGATAAGGGGCGGGTCGCTGTCCAGGAAAGCGGCAGGGAGGAACTGACCATCGCCATTCTGCAAAAAATGACGGTGCTGCTTATGGAGAAGAACCTGCAAACCGCGATCCACACAGCGGAAGCCTTCGCCGGAATGGATACCGGGACATTGCTGGACTATGCCCGGCGCTCTGGGTATTTCATCGGTGATGCATCTGTGAACTGAAAAGGAGATTCATCATGAAAACCATCTACATTCCCAAGGGAGAAACCGTATCCTACGAGAATCTGGTTACTGGCCGCATCGTGGTTCACGGCTGTCTGAAGGTGCTGGACGGTATCAAGGCCAAGTCCATCACGGGCAGCGGCGTGATCTACGCCGGTTCTGTCTCTGCGGATGACATCCGCGTGGACGACCTGGAGTCCGCCTCCGTGACCTGCCGCCGCCTGATCGCCAAGCGTGTCCAGACGCCGCAGCTTATTGCATCGGAGAGCGCCGCCGTTTCCTGCTATCTGGCCTCCTCCTACGTGGAGACTGGGAAACTGACGGTGGCTGCCAGCGAGGTCTGCGAGATCAAGGCGGATGAGATCATCCACCTGACGCCCAAAAGACGGAGCCTGTTCCGGTTGCTGCTGGTATCGGCGCTTCGCTCCCTGTGGACGAAGCTGACCTCCCCCGCTGTTCCGGACGAACCTGTAGACACTGAGTGGAAGCCTGCGACGTCGGAACTGGAAAAGGTCCCGGAAAAGCCTGCGGAAGGATCTCTGAAAAGCAAAGATCAGGAATTGGACCGCATGATCGCCATGTTCAATCTCCTGCGGGAATCCGGCTATACTCTGAAGATCCTTCCTGGTACGCCAGAGGAAAATGCCCCCGCGTTTGATTTTGCTCATGGCAAGGCTGCGTAAGCTGGGCATCCCGTGTCCGCTCTGCGGCCGGGAGCTGAACAGCTGGGACGACCGGGCCAGCAAGGCCCTGGGATATAGGACCTATCAGGTCTGCGAGGACTGCCTGTGCAAGGAGTACGGCAAGACCCAGGCGGAGTTCCGGGACATCCTGGAGGGCTTCTTCGGGATGCGCCCCTGTGCGGGGATATAGCCATGGCCGGGCTGAACGAACTGACCAAGCGCCTGTTGGCGGAGGGTTGGAAACCGGAGGACACGCCGCCAGGGACGAAGGAATACTTTTGGTTTTATGGCGGCTGGACGTACACCCGGGAGGCTCTCGCCGCCCTGACGTTTGAGACACCATGCGGTTTGCTGGTGAAAGGCAGCCGTTTCGGAAATGGCGATATGGCCTTCCAGGGAATCAGCTGGCAGCCGGAAAATGATAACCCGGTGGTCTGCTGTCCCCGGTTTGACCTTGATTTCTGTCCTATGCGGCATCCTATGCTGTGGAGTAATTCCTACGACAGCCGCAGTGGTATCGTCCGGCAATGTGCCTGCCATCAGACAAACCGGCCCTACACCTACGAGGGCAGTCTGGATGAAGCGCACGACCAGGTATGGTCCGAGTCCGATGAACTCTGGCAAATATTTCAAGCGAAACATAATGGCCGCATTTGCAGGCAGCACTGCCACTATGACCGGACGGCAAAAAAATGGTACGCCGGATATAATCCGATGGAGTGTGCCGATGGTTATGGCCGCGCCTGCCGCTATTGCCAGGTTCTGGACAAAGAACTGGACACCCGGCGGGGCAATGTCTTTTACGATGTAAAGGAAACCCGCATCATCAAAGGCGACTGGCTGTTTCCGGACAAGGAAGTGACCACCGTTCGCAAAGGGATCAAAGTTCTTAACAGAACTGCCTCCCTGACGCTCTGCGAGGCAATCGTGCGTTACGCGAAGCATCATATCATCGACCGCTTCATGCTGAACCACCACCACGAGCTGTATTTTGACAGATCCCTGCGGTATGAGCTGGTAAACTTCCGCGCCCAGCGGCAGAACACACGTGACATCATGCAGGATCTGGCGGATACCGCCGCCGGAATCGAGGTGGTGCATCAGGCTGATGAGGAGAAGCTGCGGAAGGAGCAGAAACGGGCCAGGCAAGCAGCCCGACAGGCACAGAAGGTTCGTTCCCTGGAAAAGCTGGTGCTGACCGGCGACCTGGAGAACCTGACCTATAGCCAGAGAAGGGGCCTCGAAAAACATTTGAGCGAAGAACGTATAGCGGAGCTTATGGAGCAGCGCGGTATCCGGACGGAGCAGGTACAAACTAGCCTGTTCGCTTGACTGCGCGGCATTCATAACCAACACAGAAATTGAGGGCGAGCCCGGATGGCTTCCCTCAATTTCTCATTTTATAACGGAGGAGATATCTATGTCTGAAAAATCTCAGGAGAAAAACATGCGGAAATTAGCGGATTTGTTAGGCCGCAACCTCAGTTATATCTGGGGTGAGAAGGAGTCGGGTCCCAATGGGGACAAGAAGGTGTTTCTGAATACCAGCAAAGCCTTTCTGCGGGCGCTGGCGAAAGACTTGGGCCTGCGGAATGTAAAGGTTACCACCAGCCCCGGCGGGATCGCTATTTCCGGCAGTTGCTCCCTCATCGGGATGTGGGAAGAGAACGGAATCTATATTCAGATCAGCCAGTCCTGTTTCGGCGCGGATCATGACGTACTCTACCGTACCGTCCAGCACAGCCGGGACTACACCGGCGGGCATAACCGCTGGCTGACCCGCCGTGATCTGGCTCATTTGTCTTACAGACAGCTCTTGGACACGTTCCTATCGCTGAGTAAGGAGGCCAGTTCCCATGAGTGGGCAGCTTGAGTCCAACGGACAGCGGTTCTATGCGTCCGAAAATCTCCGCATGGCGCAGAACTGGCTCATGGAATTGTCCCAGCAGCTGGCGGTACAGCGGGTCCAGGTGGAAAACTACCGTACCAGCAACTTAACCGCCGCCAGTGATGCCTACTCACAGCTTCAACAGACGCGGGAAAATCTGGTGGGTGTCCTCTCGGGTGTTCGCCTGCTGCTGATGGAGGTAGAAGAAACAAAGCTCGCCGCCACAGCGGGACAGCTTCAGGCGGGGCTCCAGGGGTTCAACCTTATGAGCAACACCTACCGGCCTGTCTACGACGTGCTGCGGGACTTTGCCGGGAAGCTTCCGGTAGAGGGAACGGCCAACGCAGCTGTAATCGGCAGGCTGATGAACAATGTAAAGCTGGGCTATTACCCCACCGATCCGGACAATATTTCCCATATTCTGCGGGGTATCCAATTCCCGATGGGCGTCACCACCAATTTGCTGGACCCATGCTGCGGCTGCGGCAAGGCCCTCCGGCAGCTCGCCCAGGGGAATAACTGCTATACATACGGCGTGGAGTTGGATGAGAGCCGGGCGGAGGAGGCGCAGACGCGCCTGCATCGGGTCGGCTTTGGCAGCTTTTTCTACAGCCGCATCAGTCACGAGGCATTCCATCTGCTGTTTCTGAACCCACCGTATCTGTCCGTACTCAACGAGAGCGGTGGGCGAACCCGGCATGAAAAGAAGTTCCTGATTGAAAGCCTATGTCACCTGATGTACGGCGGCCTGCTGCTCTACGTGATCCCCTACTACCGTCTGACGCAGGATATATGCCGCGTTCTCTGCGATAACTTTGATGATCTCACCGTCTGGCGATTTACCGATAGGGAGTTCAAAAAATTCAAGCAGATAGCGGTACTCGGTATACGGAAGCGCCGGAATATGGAGCCGCCCGATGCATTGTGGCTGGAGCAATACACATCTGACCCCGCCGCCATCCCCAGTCTCACAGAATTGCCGGAGGACAGGTATGCTCTTCCGGCCCAGATGCTGGAGGTACCGGTATTCAAGGGTGAGAAGTTCAACCAAAAGGAGCTGGAGCAGCAGCTCCGCCGCTCCGGCAGCTTCTCCCAGATGATGGCCCGCAGCGAGCTGGATAACGGCGTGAAGCGTCCGCTGCTGCCGCTGTCCATCGGGCAGATCGGGCTCATCGGCGGTTCCGGTATGATCAACGGGCTGATCGAATGCGATTCGCCCCATGTGATCAAAGGCCGGATCGTCAAAGTCGTTTCCACGGAGGTAGAGGATCAGTTTGGCACTGATGGAAAACACCATGGAACGGTGGAGCGGCAGGTTACATCCAACAAAATGATCTTCAACGTCCTGACGCCCCAGGGCTTCCGCGCGCTGACATGAAGGAGGAGAATATGGCTGCTACAGCAACAACCATCCGCGTCCCTCTGGGCCGCACCCTGGCAACGCCTGGGGCGCTGGAATTGACGACGGCAGCGGAACGAAACATAGCCTTCACCCGCCATTCTCGCGGTGATTGGGGGGATGTATGCAGGGAGGACTGGCAAACAAATGACCAGGCCCTGCGGGATGGCGAGCGGCTGCTCTCCATCTATCATACGTTGAACGGAACAAAATTCTATATTATTACCGAGGCAGACAGGTCGGCTACCACCATCCTGCTGCCGTCAGAATACTAAGGAGGATCCTATGAAGGGAACGAATCTGGCAGTCGTGTGTTCCACATCTGGGCTGCCGCAAAATACGGAGCCGGCCCGTCAGGCTGTATGGGCCAGGATAACGCAATTTCTCCAGCCGAACCTGGGGAAGCTTTATTCCAGCTTTTATCCGGCATCCAGCGCCTGGGGGATCGATCTCAACGCCCGCTTTGGCGTCCTGCTGGGCCGGGAGGCCCCGGAACAGTTCATCCGTATCCTCGTTGCTGCCACAGAGGCGCAGAATGCCTCCTTTGATTTCCATACCGAAGGATTGCTGAGCCGCGTGGATCTGGGTCAGACCCAACAGATGGGCGATACCATTATCTGCCCGGTTACTCTGGATGGAAGGGACAAGGAACTGGAGGCCCACAGCGTCTGGCATATCGCTATGGCTGCGGGCGAGTTTCTGCCGGACTGCGGTATCTACTACATGGATCGGAGTACGGCAGTCGCTGATCTGGAACTGAGACGGGAGATCTCCCGCAACATCGAAAACCACGCTGTTTGTGTGGTCAGATTGGAGGCGATGGCATGAGATTGGATCTGAGACTGCTGTCCATACGCTTTTCGCAGAAAAAGGAGGAGCCGCCTGTTCCGCAGGATGGCATCAACGCTTATCTTCTGGAGAAGGTCCTGATGCCGGCGCTGGACAGCAAGGACATCTACCTGAAAGACATTGATTTCACCGCGTTTGACGTGGACGACATAGATAAGCTGGAAGACTACTACGATCAGCTCTATAGTACAGGGCGGGGGCTGGATCAGTTTATCCAGACAGTAGCCCAGACATTACCTTCCGCCAGCAGCGTCCGTTCCTTTTGCTGAGGCAGCAGTATGATCGAATTATATTCTGATATTTTTGCCATGCTGCGGCTGGCCAAAAGACTGCATGACAAATCCCTCGTGGACAAACTCCCGGGCGGCTTTCGATCACTGACGCTGGATGTGGACTACTATATCGAGCTGGTCTACAATGCGATAGATATTGTATTCGAGAACACCTGCGAGGATTACAATGAGGAGAACGGCGAAGGGGTCTACGTCTTCTGCGACCCGGTCATTGACAGCTTCTGCCAACTTTGCTTGCAATATGAGCAGCGCAGCCACCTGACCGAGGAGGAAAATCCATACCGGAAGGAGATGGAGGCGGTCATTTGCTCGGGCTTTGGCCTGTGCGGCTATAATTATTACTGTGATTGGAGGCTGTCCGCAAATGACCGGGGCCGCCGGAGGCTGCTGTTCTTTTATGGGGAGGAGTTTTGCGGTCTGGATGAACTCCCGGAGGGGCTTATAGAGATCCGGGATGGTTTCCAGAGATTGAACCTTGAGCTGGAGAAGGCCCTGAGCGGTCTGACAAAGCAAAGTGCAACGGAAAAGGAGGCTGCGTAATGTCGGAACCCTACAATATGAGCATCCACATCAATACAGCCACCGCGCAAGTGCTGGTGGAACAGAGGAAAAAGAACGGCGTGATCTCCCGGAAAAACATCTCGCCCCAGTCTCTGTCGGAGTGTTTTCTGACCAGCCGGGTGGACGATGAGCGCCACAGCACCGGGCTGCTGCCGGAGGACTGCATCATGGCGGTAATGGAGAAGAAATTCACCTACTATTTTATCCGTTACCCAGATCTGAGCGCAGATTTCCAGTATTTTGATACGGAATACCGGCGCTTCCCCATTCCGCGCCTGGTGTTCGGCTTCAAGTATCTGCCGAAGGACCACAAGGTTGCCGGATGCAGCGTCTGTGTGGTGAAGGATGAGCGGCTGAAAGAGAATACCATTCTCTACCGCTATCCCTTCTCCAACGTGAGCCGCGATGGCCGTATCTGCCTGGGCAACAACGCCCTGCCGGTCTACAGGGACCCATCCAAGCTGCACACGCTGGCAAGCTATATTCTGCGGATGCCGAATAACAACGACCACTATTCCAAAGACAACAACCGTTTGAACGCCGAGTACCGGGATCTGCTGGAGCAGATGAAGCGCAAAACGCCCTCCCACTATTACACGGATGTGCTGGTAGAGAGCGGACAGACGCTGAAGGACTTTTTGAACAGGAGGTAGCCATGGCACAGAAGGACGCGAAAACGATTCGGGCGGAGCTGGCAAAACCCTTTGCCCCGGAGGATCTGGAGTGGCGCATTCAGTACGCAGATGAAAAGAAGAACCGGGGCATAGTTGTCCCTTATGTGACCAACCGGGCGATCCAGTCCCGGCTGGACGATGTGGTGGGCCCGGAAAATTGGTACAATGATTTCAAGCCCTGGCATGGCGCGAACAAAAAGGAAGCGCAGATCTGCGGCATCTCCATCTATTTTGAGGAGCGCGGACAATTCATCACCAAGTGGGACGGCGCGGAGGATTCCGATATTGAGCCGGTGAAAGGCGGGCTCAGCGACAGCATGAAGCGCGCCGCCGTCCAGTGGGGCATTGGCCGGGTCCTTTACAGCATGACGGAACCTGTGTGGGTGAATATTGAACCGCGTGGCCGCAGCTGGGTCATAAAAAAGGGCGAGCGGCCCACTATGGACAAGGCGTATCTCGCTTTGCTGGACAAACTGAAGCTTCAGCCCGCTGCGCCCATCGGCACACAATCCGAACTGACACCGCGTCAGAACGAGGACAACACCGGTGGGAAAGGTTCTCCAGCCCCTGCTGCCGGACAGGAAAAACCGAACCCGCAGCTGCGGCAGAAACCGGCCCCGGCCTATGACTGCATTGTACGGGCCGCTATGCTGCAGCCCGGTATGACCGGCAGCAACACGGTGGTTTCGCTGGAGTATCCGGACAAGAAGACCGTCAACGCTTTTGCTCGCGGCGAACATCCAGAGTTGGTTTCCGGCGCGCGGCTCACCGGCGTCAAGCTGACCCATCGACAGCAGGATACGGTGGTGTTCTATATACTGGAAGCGTATCAGGTGGTTGGCGTTCAGCAGGCTGCGTAAGAAAGGAGCGAGATCGTGAACAAGATCGAGAAATTTCAGATCACCGGCATGACCATTTCCGGCTTCAAGTCCTATGAGAAACCCACAGAGTTGGTTTTCGGAAATCCCACCGCCATCACAGGCGGCAATGGCCGGGGCAAGACCAGCATCGCGGACGCCATCGCCTTTGCCGTCACCGGCCTCCCTTTCTTCGGGGAGCGGGGGCTGGACAGGCTGCACAACGAGGCTGATCCGAACGTATATGTCCAGGTGCGCTTTGTGGACGAGGACAATACGCCCCACGAGCTGACCCGCACCCGGCAGAAGAACCGTATGACTATTCACTACGATGGGTATGAGGTTCGCCAGATGGATTTAACGGATCTGTTCGGTGAGAAGGATGTGTTCCTCTCCATCTTCAATCCGCTCTACTTCATTGAGGAGCTGGGTGATACAGGGAAGTCCCTGCTGGAGATGTATCTGCCACGGGTGTCCCAGGCGGAGGTACTGGCCCAGCTATCGGAGCCTGTGCGCCGCCATCTGGAGAAGGAGGAGATCCTCTCCCCGGAAGCTTATCTGAAGGCCCGCCGTGAGCAGATCCGCTCCCTGGAAGAGCAGATCACCTACACAACCGGCCAGCGGGATCAGGCGGCGGCCCAGAAGAAGTGCAATGCGGAGAGAAATGATTCTCTATCACGGCAGTATAAGGCATTGAAGCAGGAACTTGCCGGCTTGAAGAAAAAACAGTTTTCCGGCGTGGACGTTGACGCCTTGAATGAGAAGCTGTTGGATCACAGCGCCCGTTACAGCGAGGCCCGGCGGGACGGACAGACGGACGATACAGAGCTGCGGGAGCAGCTGACCGCCCTGCGGGAGAAAATCGCCGCGCGGAAAGCGGAGCAGTATCAGTCAAAGTACGCCCAGCCGTTGGCAGACGCCAAGGCCAGGGTGCAGGCCCTGGCGGCACAGTACAACCAGGATGCGGCGGCCTATCAGGCGCTGGTCCCCGGCGCGCCCTGCCCCATATGCCGCCGGAGCGTCACGGAGGAGGAGCTTCCCAGGATCCAGGAGGAACTTCGCAACTCTGCCAATGCGGTCCGTATCCAGGGTCAGGAGCAGCAGGCGCAGATCGCCGAACTCCAGCAGCTCGACCAAAAGGCCAGGGAGACCTTTGAGCGATTCCAGGCCGATGATCTGGAGAAGTGGGAGGTCGAGGCGCGTCAGCTGGAGAGCAAAATTCAGCAGCTTGCCGATGACGCCGCCGCCCAGGTAGAGAGCCTGCGTATGGAGATCCAGCAGCTTACGGCGGATCTGGAGTACGGGAAACTTACACAGGAGGAGTATGACCGGCTCCAGGCGTGCCAGGAAGAATGCCGCCAGTGTGAAGCTGATATGACCGCGCTCCAGTCGGTTGACGATCCGGACGCCGCCGGTTTTGACCGGCAGATCGCCGGCCTGAAAGCGGAGATCGCCGAGCAGAAGAAGCTTATCTCCGATGTGACGGTCTACGCCAGCAAGCGGGCGGAGATGACCTTCTCCGCCCTGCGGATGAACCGGGTGGAGATCTCGCTCTTTGATGTGGTGAAATCCACCGGGGAGTGGAAGGACACCTTCAAGTTCACCTACAATGGCCGCCGGTACGACCGCCTCTCCCTGTCGGAGAAGGTTCGGGCCGGGATGGAGGTGTCCGAGCTGGCGAAACGGCTCACGGGCCGCAATTATCCGGTATTTGTGGATAACATGGAATCCATTGACGATCTGGAGAATGTGTGGCCCACGGGACAGCTATTTCTGGCGAAATGCGTCAGCAAGGCGGCCCTGTCCGTTGTGCCTGTGCGGCCCATTCCCGCCGCCGTGTCCAAAGCGGCGTAAAGGAGGGGTGAGCCCGCTTGGTCTATGATAAGATCCCCATCGTGGACACGGCCAGGCGGTGCGGGCTGGTCATCGACTCCCGGACGCTGCGGCGTTCGGAGGTCGAGGCCAGCTGCCCCTTCTGCGGCGACCACGGGGCGAGGAAATATCATCTGAGCCTGAACACCAGCACGGACCAATATAGGTGTAACCTCTGCGGCGCAAAGGGCAACAGCGTCTCGCTGTATGCCCGGATCAACAACGTCAGCAACAAGGAGGCGTACCAGGAGTTGAAGCAAGGCGGGAACGTCTACCGTTTCCCCCAGCAACCAACTCCCCAAAACACAGAGCGGCAGCCGCTTCCTCTGGAGGCGCGCCACGCTGCATATACGGCGATGCTGGAACATCTGACGCTCCTGGACAGGCATGGTGAGAACCTGCTGGGCCGGGGGCTGTCGGAGGAGCGTATCCGGCAGAATCAGTACCGCAGTATGCCGGAGACGGAGCGGGGGAGGCGGCTTCTCGCTGGACTCCTCCGCTCCCAGGGCCATGAGCTGCTGGGCCTGCCGGGATTCCGGACGTATTACGGCGACTGGACCCTGCATGGCCCCAACGGATTCCTGATCCCCGTCCGAAACAGGGATGGTTTGATCCAGGGGCTGAAGATCCGCCTGGATGATGACCGGAAGCGCAAATACCGCTGGCTCTCCAGCCGGAAGATGCCCAATGGGACCCGGAGCTATTCCTGGGTCCACGTCACCGGCGACACCACAAGGAAACGGGCCTACCTGACGGAAGGTCCGCTGAAGGGGGATGTGGCCAGTTTCCTGGCGAAGAACGCGCTGTTTGTCTGCCTTGGCGGCGTCAGCGCCCTGAGAGGTCTGAAGGATACCATCCTCGATCTGGGTGTTACGGAAGTGGTGGAGGCCATGGACACGGACCAGATGACCAACAAGGATGTACTCAAGGCGATCCTGAAGATGCGGCAGGAACTGAAAACAGTCCAGGGGCTGAAGTACACGAAATATACATGGAACCCGGCCTATAAGGGGGTGGATGATTACCTGCTCAGCTGTGCGGCCGGGATGTAGAAGGAAAGGGCGTGTATTGAATGATGGAACAGGAACCTTTGAATGGCCGGATACTTTTCAAGGCAACCGCCGCAAAGAGATATATTGACTTTCAACTGGTCAGCTGCGCGCGGAAGGACTATAGGCACGTCTATATTCCGCGAACATATATTGTCCAGATGCGGCGCGATGATATGGTCATTGTTGACATGATTCGTACTTTGGTTTTTCTTATCAAAACAGAAGAGATCAACGCGCTGAACATTAGCATCCACTGGCCTGACAAAGACGGGCAGCCGATAACCGATAGCTATGAATCGGTATATATTCCCTATGACGAATTTATGGATTTTTACTGGGCCAGCCGCGAAGGCGGCCCCACTGTCTGGAGATCGCTCGATATGGATTACATCAGACAGCCGAAGTTTGTGTTTGAGGATAAGGCCAAGCTTCATCAATGCTTGAAAAATAAAATCGTCCGGAAGAAGTTGATTCGGTATCTGCGGGATCATTTTTCTGGTGGAATCGATGATTCTAATCGGGAGCTCCACTTTTGCAGGCACCCCAAACCGTATAGCTTTACGATTAAAGCGGTCAACCCTTTTCCTACAGTTGTCCGGGAGATGGTGCTGAGGGACGACCGCGGCCTATCTACCGCGCGATACTGGGTAAGTCAGGTTACGCCTGAAATATTTATCCCCGGAACGTCGGCAGAGACTTGACGGCAGTAAAGATCGAAAGGAGTATTTAATAATGGGAAACGTACTCGATATGAAGGATTTCATCGGCACATCCCAGGGTGATAAGGCCCATATGTTGGGGAAATTTTTGTATTTCTCCCTGGCGAACCTTCTGGTGGAAAAAGAGGCGCTGTCCAGGTTGTGCGATGATCTGGGTATTCCCTACTCCGGCAGCAAGCGGCTTTCCGTGGCCGATGCCTTCCGCTCCGCCACCGGCGACATCCGGGAGCGGGTCGCGGTGGCTAGTCAGGGTGAGTCCAATATCTATCTGGCCTATTGCCGGGATAACAAACGGGAGAGCGGCATTCTCTCCAGGGAGCTGGTAAAGGAGACTCTGAACCGGCAGACTAACCAGTATGAAAAGCTGGCCAATATCAGCTATGATAAGGCCGATAATGCCTTCCGCTGTGAGAACCTAGTTCCGGACCCCGACATTGACGTGCGGGCCTGCTGCCGGAGGGCGGAGGAGCTGTTTGAGCTGTATCAGATCTGCGCCAACCGCAAGCATGTGGAGACGATCTGCTCTAGCTATCTGCGGAGTCTGGAGGCCACCAAACTGAGCATCACCGGGCATATGTACTTTGTGCCACGGACATACATGGATGGGGTGGATGTCTTTGAGGACTTTATCACTCTCTTAGGCAAACTCAATAAGAACGGCGCACCGCTGATGGCAAACAGCTTCTACATCATTGACGATGAGAAACAGCGGGGCAAGATGACCGAGGAGTTCTATGCCGCAGTGAGGAAGGAGATCGCTGCCTATCAGGAGCGGGCGGACTATCTGATTAAGTCCGGAAGCCAGAGCCCGGCGGTCATGGATCGCTGGGTGCTGAAGATCCAAAGCCTGGAGGAGAAGAAAAAACACTATGAGCAGGTACTCCGCCGGGAATTGGATGGGCTGGATGATGAGTTCGGTATGCTGAAGTTCCTGGCTCAGGAGCTACAGGCGAGAGCGCAGAACATTCGATTTCAGAAAGCCGCATAGGTCACTATGATAAAGCGAGGGAGGATTTATGTCCTTCCCTCGCTTTTACTATTCATTTGTTCGGCTGGTGTTCGGCTGGAAACGATTGATAAAACCTATGAGCATCATCAGGTCATTTTCTCTCAGTTTTTGTATCCCTTCCTGCGCAATATGGATGATTTGCAGGCCGGCAGTTTCAGAGTGGAGAAACTCTACCGGTTTAGTTTCAAAAAGTCTCAGATACTCAAAAAATTGTGCTATAGATGGTAATGATTTACCAAACAAACGGGCTTAGATGTAGCCATAATTTTTCCTCAATCCCATGCAATGTCCATAGAAAATATTACACAAAATACTACCGTGCAAGAATTTGAACAGTTTCTGGTCTAAGTGAAAAAATAGAAATCTATCAAATTGAAAGTATAAAAAGAGACAAATATACTACATTTCCATTTTTTACTTGTCAAATTCTATAATATTATAATATACTATAGACTAAAGACAGTTATTTCCGCTTATCAAAAACTCGACAAATGAAGGAGGTAAGACGTGTTATGAAGATTATCCGCATTGAGGCGCAGGATAGCTCCAAGAATCTGGAGACGGGTCAGACATCCGAGCATGTTTCAACACCTTGCAGTCAGTGTCATTGGTCACATCAGAGGGAGTGATTCAGGGGCAAAGCCAGGTGAAAATGCCGTTGGGGCGTTCACTTGGCTTTGCGTTATTTGTGTTACGGAGGCCGATACCATGAACAAACTATTCGCTTACCTATACAAGTGATCAGCGTTACCGACCTGTCTGCACATTACTCTTGATTATCGTGAGCAACCTTTTTGAAATCATGTTGGCGCTGTTTTCGTGTTTTTGTAATTGATATAAGTGTACGTGAAGCTGAAAATATTTTGCCACCAAGCAAAATGCGGGATAGAAACGAGTGTGAAAAAGTATGAAACAGAGTATTTTAGTTCTTTCTTCCCGTGTTAAGCATGGGGAGTTGGTATGTGACACTTTAGCCAAGCACAACATCCTTGCAACTATCGCCAGAGATTTACAGGAAGCACTATTTTTATTGCATACTGAAAACCCTGCTTTTCTATGGCTTGATCTGGAGATAGAAACTGCTCGGTCCATTTTAGCTGAAATAATGGACAGGTTTCTACATCCGCCGCCATATATTATCCTGACATCCGCATTTTCTGACAGTGCAGACCGAGCGGATATGCTTGACCAAGGTGCAGACGCATGTGTTGAGTTGCCTGTTGACCTAAGAGAGATCCTTGCGATCCTCAATGCGGTATTACGCCGAGAAGGCCGGATAAGATGCATTCATACAGGTAATTTGCTTCCCTGTATTGAATACAAAGACTTATTTATTGATCCGTTGCGCCGTCATGTGGTAATGAGAGGCCATACTGTCTGTCTGACGCCAAAGGAGTTCGATCTCCTATATTTGCTGGCCAACAGTCCTGGAGTTGTCTTTTCTAAAGAGCAAATCTACTCCCATATCTGGAAGGCAGATGGTTACCTTGGAATATCTACTGTATCCGATCATATATCCTCACTACGACAAAAGCTTGGGCTTCATCCTAAGAACAAAGAGTATATCCAGACAATATTCAAAGTAGGATACCGCTTCGCAGATGAAAGATAGTTATTTGACGTATATTTGTAGAATTCTACAATTTTATAGAACTTTTACGCAAATAATGTCGAATCTTGTCGAACAATTCCAATAAAATTCCAGAACTTTGTCACAGTTTGTTCTAATATTCGGCGTATAGTGACAAAAACGGACGAATGGAGCTTTTTGAAAATTCGCCGTCATACCACAGGGGGATTCATGTGTACCTGATATTTCTTTGGTATATATGTCTGGTCACAGGAATCTGCTGGAGATGGATGATTAATATGCTGATTTGGGGCAACTGCATAAGAAACCGTAAAATTCTTGCGGTTCTGTTGATGTCTGGACGGGCTCCGCCTATTAAGATGGTAAAATGGAACATCCTGGCGGCTTGCTACGCAGGAACCAAGCCTTTATGTTAGGATATTTATGACCAAGAGCAGAATAAAGGGCCTGCTTGCCGACCGTCTTATGAGACGGGTATTGAGGAATCGGAAAAATGGCTATCGAAACAAGAGCTTATGTGATTAGCCTGTTAGAGTCATATCACAAACGTATGAACCAAATTGCTCTTCTGCACTATGAGTTGGAACATCCGGCAAATGTTTCGTCAGACGAAATGATTGAGACAATGTCCCTGAGCCGCAGTGACGGAGCTTCCCGCAGCAAGGGACACGTCTCGAATAAAACACTTTATATTGCGCTAAATTACCATGAAAAAGCGGAATCACTCAATCTCAACACGGTAGATGAGATTTCCAGTCAACTGGTGGAACTTGAGCAGATACAGGCGCGGCTGGATCATTGCATTTCACTTCTGGATAAGCGCCAGAAGAAGCTGGTTCAAGCTCTCTATACTGATCGGTTGTCCATGAAGGAGACTGAAAAGATGTTGGGACGGTCAGCTAAAACTGTCAGGAAGCTGCGAGATGATACTGTGGATACGTTAGCGAAGATGTACGATTTTGTCAAGGACAAGCGTAGATAAAATTGATTCCCGCAAAACTCCCCACAAATTCTCGCAAAATTCCCTATCCAGGGTACTTGTAATTCCCTTCCATCCTGTGGTATGATTAAGCTGTCAAAAAGATGCTCTCCGGTCAACAAACCGGGGAGCATCACTTTTTATCAGCATACAGCTAACGTATGAAGACGCAAAGGAGACGTATGTCATGGTACGAACCCGAACTATTAAAGAGGCCGCAGCTTACTTCCGCGAAGGATATCCCCAAACCTGCCTTACAGAAACCGCTATCCGCACTCTCCTTCGTTCTGGAGCGGTCCCAAGCGTCAAGGTAGGGAAGAAGTACCTTGTATCCTTGGAGGCCCTAGAGAGCTATCTTATGGGCGAAATAGAGCCAGTTATCCTATCGTCATCTCCACAGGTCCGCCCTGCTTCCCAGCAAAAAATTACTTAGTTCATCAAAACTGTAATCTTCTGCCCCGATTTTATCGGCGAGAAGAAATAAAATAATTCCTTGTAAGCACCTTGTTTTTGCGATATAATGATGCCGCTGTATATTGAGGGCATTATTGAGAGGAGAATGCCAAATGGCTAAAACAAAAAATGCCAGTAAAAAGAAGTATCAATATATCACTAAGGCAATCCAAATGCCAGATGGGTCCCGGAAGTATTTTCGAGCTAAGACACAAAAAGAGCTGGACGAGAAGGTAATGAAAGCCCAAATCCTAATGAACGCAGGTGTAGACATCTGTAACGAGGAGACTTTTTCACATTTTGCTCAGATGTGGTATGATATGTATAAAAAGCCCTATTTAAGGCAAAACAGCCAAACCGCAATAAAGTATATCTTGAACACACATATCATTCCATTTATCGGGAATTACCGGCTCCGGGACATTACCCCCATGCAGATCCAAGCAATCATGGCTAGGCTATCCGGAAAAAGCAATTCGCTTCAATCTAAGGTCTTGACAAACCTACGCAGCATCTTCAATGTGGCACAAGAGAATGGATTGATTGCAAAGTCACCTGTGAGTAGTATGCTTAAACCCACTGGGAACAAAACCCCAGAAAAAGAAACATTGACCGTGCAGGAAAGTCAGATGCTCCTTGACCGAGTTAAAAATCCACGTGCGAAGACTTTTTTATTGATTGCACTGCACACCGGAATGCGGCGAGGCGAAATCATCGGGCTCCAGTGGGAAGATATTGACTTCAAAGCGAAGACGATCCATGTTCGTCACAATGCGGTACTGTCCGAAAGTGAAACCACCGTTAGTGATTTTCTGAAAACAGCGGCCGGACGAAGGGATCTTCCGCTCTCTGAAGAACTGGAAAAGTGGTTGACAGCGCAGAAAAAGCATACGCACTCAAAGTATGTACTTGCTATGCAAAATCACAAACCACTTACAAAATCTTCCTATCGCAGCTCATGGCGGCTGATAGAAAGAGAACTGCCAGAAACCCACCTGACAGCACACATTCTTCGCCACACGTACATCACGAGACTTTTTGAGGCCGGGCTGGATATTAAGGAAATCCAATACCTCGCAGGACATAGCACGATGGATATGACATTGAAAGTCTATACCCATTATGACCGCAAGTCCCGAGAAACCAAAACGGCAGAAAAAGTGCGTGACGCCTTAAGAATAAGTGCATGACAAAAGGGATGTTGCAAATTTGCGGCGTGACAGAAATATCGGAGCTTTTGTTGTTTTACAACCTGCAAATAGCAGCATAAGAGGAGTCGAAATCTTTCAAACCATTGCGCTGCAAGGGATAGGCGGATATTGAAAATTTGCAACACTTTTGCAACAACGATACTGAAAAACGCCTGAAATTGCCCTAAATTACGGGAGATTCGGAAGGCCGAAACGCACTGGAAAAGCAAACAAAAAATCCCTCAAAGCCTTGCGGCTCTAAGGGATTTTCATGGTGGACGCTAACGGACTTGAACCGCTGACCCCCTGCACGTCAAGCAGGTGCTCTAGCCAGCTGAGCTAAGCGTCCATACGCGGAACGATGTTATATTACTGCACTCGCGCCGATTTGTCAAGCCTTTTTTTGCGTTCCGCCCTTTATTTTTTGATATCGGAAAAAATTTGTCAAATTACACAGGCTGTGGTATGATAGAGCCAGAAAAATCGATAGGAGCGACAACTATGCCTGCCATCTACCTGGACAACGCCGCCACCTCCTTTCCCAAGCCCCCCGCCGTGGCGGACGCCATGCTGCGCCATATACAGGAGAACGGCGCCTCCATGAACCGGGGCGTCTACGCCTCCGCCCAGGAGGCGGGGATGACCGCCCTGCTGCTGCGGGAGGAGCTGTGCCGCCTGTTCCGCCACGGCGATCCCACCCACTGCGTGCTGACCTCCGGCAACACCATGGGGCTGAATATGATCCTGCGGGGCTGGCTGCGCCCCGGGGACCACTGCCTGGTCAGCTCCATGGAGCACAACGCCGTCATGCGCCCCATCCAAGCCCTGGCGGAGAAGGGCGTCGCCTTCGACCGCGTCCCCTGCGACAGACGGGGGCAGATGGACCCGGAGGACCTGCGCCGGATGATCCGGCCCCACACTCGCCTGGTCCTGATCGCCCACGGCTCCAACGTGAGCGGCGGCGTCCAGGACGCGGCGGCGGTAGGCGGGATCTGCCGGGAATATGGCATCCCCTTCGCCCTGGACGCGGCCCAGACCGCCGGGCATTGGGAGATCGATTTCGACGGCTGGGGACTGTCCGCCCTGTCTGTCCCGGGCCATAAGGGCCTCATGGGCCCCAGCGGCACAGGGGCCCTGCTGCTGTCCCCGGCCTTTGCCCGGGAGCTCCGCCCCATCGTTACCGGCGGCACCGGCAGCGCCTCGGACCTGGAGACCCAGCCCCTGTATATGCCCGACCGGTTCGAGTCCGGGACGCCCAACCTGCCCGGTATCTACGGCCTGGAGGCGGCGGTATCCTTCGTCCTGCGGACCGGCACGGAGACCCTGCGGACCCATGAGACCGCCCTCACCGCCCGTCTGCTGGACCAGCTGCGGGAGGTCCCCCGTATCCGCCTGGCGGGCCCCTGGGAGCTGGAGGACCGCGTGGGCGTGGTCTCCGTGGATTTTCTGGAGGCGGACAACGCCAGCGCCGCCTTCCGCCTGGAGGAGGAGCACGGCATCCTGACCCGCTGCGGCCTCCACTGCGCCCCGGCGGCCCACCGGACCCTGGGGACCTTCCCTCAGGGGACCGTGCGGTTCAGCCCCGGGTGGTTCACCACGGCCGAAGAGATCGACGCCGCGGCGGCGGCGGTCGCGGAGATCGCCTGCGGCGGGGCGTCCGGAAAAATTTTTTGAAAAAATTTGAAAAACCTCTTGCAAAATTCCGTAGAGTGTGCTATCTTATCTAAGCTGACATCAATCAGCACTGCAATATCCGGGTGTGGCGAAGTTTGGTATCGCGCTTGAATGGGGTTCAAGAGGCCGCTGGTTCGAATCCAGTCACTCGGACCAAATCGCAAAAATTCCTGTAACCGCAACGGTTACAGGAATTTTGTTTTGCCTTCTTGATGTGAATAGTTGTCAATACAAAAATACGGGAGGGGCCTGCTGCGTTACAGGTCGATCCAGATGCCCTCGTCCTGGATCTTCGCTCCCTCCAGGGAGCGGTAGAACCGCTGTGCCTCCGGGTTAGCGGCGATGAGGCCGATAAGGGTATCCGCCCCGGCTTCCTTCAGGCGGCGGCGCAGCCCGGCCATCAGCGCCTGCGCCGTGCCCCTGTGCCGCTGGCTTTTCAGCACACATATCCAGTCCAGATAGGCTTTTACAGAGCCGTCAAAGCGCGTACAGATCAGGGTGGCGTCGATACGCCCCACTACCTGTCCGTCCCTGTAAGCCAGCAGGGACAGGGCGTTCGAGAAGCGGGGGTCCTGAAAGCTCTGCCGGACGGCGGCGGTATAGGCCTCGTCGATATCCCAGCCCCAGAAATCTTCCTCCTCCCGGAGGCGGCGCTCAAAGTCCAGCACGTCCTCGACGCGCTCCAAGGTGTACGGCACTATCTGCAAATTTTCCATACCACTATATTCCTTTCACTGATTTTCCTCATTATAGTATACATCCCTCCCCCTGACAAGCGGGAGTTTTCTGTAAGGAGATACGCCTATGCTGCCGATCGAACTTCGTCCCGAGGGCTCCGCCGACTTCCGCGCGGTGGAGGAGCTGACCCGGAACGCCTTCTGGAACCACCACGCCCCCGGATGTGATGAGCATTATCTGGCCCACATCCTCCGGGAGTCCTCCGACTTTGTTCCGGAGTTGGACTATGTTGCCGTCCACGACGGGAAGGTCGTTGGGAACATCATGTATACCCGTGCAAAGATCGTCCTGGACCGGAGCGGGGAGCGGGAGGTCCTGTGCTTCGGACCTCTGGCGGTGGACCCGGCCTTTCAGGGACAGGGTGTGGGCGGCGCGCTGATCGAGCGTACCAAGACCCTGTCCCGGGAGCTGGGGTATAAAGCGATCTTGATCTTTGGGGACCCGGAGTACTACAGCCGGTTCGGGTTCATTCCGGCGGAACGGTATGGCGTGGGAACTTCCTGGGGGGTATATATCATCTCCCTCCAGGCGTTGGAGCTCCAGCCCGGAGCGCTGGAAGACTGCGCGGGATATTTCCAGGAGAGCGGGGACTATCAAATAGACCCGGAGGCATCCGCCGCTTTTGACAAAGGCTTCCCGCCCAAAGAGAAGGTCTCCGGCCTGCCCAGTCAGGAGCGGTTTCAGTGGATCATCCAGCAGACGAAGCCCCGCCTTTGATCTGCGGCCGAAGGATGGCCCCAAGACCCCGCCAAAAAGGAGAAAGCAATGATATATTTAGACCATGCCGCCACCACGCCGGTATCCCCGGAAGCCGCTCAGGCAATGGTGGAGGTCCTTACCAAACGATACGGCAACCCCTCCGCCCAGTACGCCCTGGGCCGGGAGGCCAAAGCCCTGACGGACCGGGGCCGGGAAACCATCGCCGGAGCGCTGGGCTGCAAACCCGAGCAGCTGTTTTTCACCTCCTGCGGCACGGAGGGCGACAACTGGGCCATCCGCGCGGCGCTGCACCAAAACCGCCGCGTGGGGAAGCACATCGTCACCACGGCAGTCGAGCACAGCGCCGTGCTCCAGTGCGTCAAGCAGCTGGAGCGGGAAGGGTATACCGCTTCCTATGTGAAGCCGGACGGAGAGGGGCGCATCTCCGCGGAGGCCGTGCTGGACGCCGTCCGGGAGGACACGGCCCTGGTCAGCGTCATGCTGGTGAACAACGAGACCGGGGCGGTGTTCCCGGTGGCGGAGATCGCCGCGGGGCTGAAGGACAGGCCCACCCTGCTCCACACCGACGCGGTGCAGGGATTTTTGAAGATACCTTTCACCGTCAAGAGCTTGTGGGCGGACTATGTCACCCTCTCCGCCCACAAGATCGGCGGTCCTAAAGGCATCGGGGCGCTGTATATCGGGGGCAAGGCGAAAAATACGCTGCCCCTGCTGTTCGGCGGCGGACAGGAGGCCGGGCTGCGGCCCGGGACGGAGGCCACGGCGCAGATCGCGGGCTTCGCCAAGGCGGTGGAGCTGCGGCTGGAGAGGCGGGAGGAGACCGCCGCCCATCTTGCCGCCTGCCGGGACTACGCCAGGGAGAAATTGAGCGCTATTCCGGACCTGCGGTTCGTAGGACCGGCCAGCGCGCCCCACATCCTGTCCGTGTCCCTGCCGGGATATCCCAGCCAGAACATCGTGGGGGAGCTGGACGGAAAGGGGATATGCATTTCCGCCGGTTCCGCCTGCCACCGGGGGAAGGCCAGCCACGTGCTGACCGCCATGGGCCTGGACAAGCGGACCGCCGCCGGGACGGTGCGGATCAGCTTCGGCCCGGAGACGGTCTTTGCGGACATCGACGCCCTGGCGGAGGCTCTGCTGGAGCACAAAAACACCCGGTTCCCCATGCTGTAGGCAAATCCTATCCCCCGTGCAGCTATTTTCATTTTTTAGGAGGTTCTCCATGCTCCGCGCTTTACGCCGGGAATCCGGCTTCTACAGAAGGCTCTGGACGCTGGCCGCGCCCATGATCCTGCAAAACATCATCACCACCTCTCTGGGCTTCGCGGACATCTTCATGGTTGGTCTGCTGGGCAACGCGGAGATGGCGGCGGCCACTGCCGCCAACGTGCCCGTGTTCATCATCCAGGTGGTCATTTTCGGCTTCCAGAGCGGTATGGCCGTCTTGGTCAGCCAGTACTGGGGGCGGGGGGACACGGACAGCATCAACCGCTGTCTGGGGGTGGCCCTCTATGCCGTTACCGGGTTTTCCACCCTGCTGGCCCTGATCACCTTCCTCTTCCCCGCCCAGGTCCTCCGGCTCATCACGCCCAACGAGGAGCTGGTGGAGCTTGCGGTGCGGTACATCCAGATCGTGGGCTTCTCTTACATTTTTAACGGGATCAGCAGCATCTACGCCGGCATCCAGCGGAGCACGGAATATCCCGCCTTCGGGATGCTCCTCTTCGGGGTGTCCATGTGCGTGAATACGTTCTTGAACTTTGTGCTGATCTTTGGACACTTTGGCGCGCCCGCCATGGGCATCACCGGGGCGGCGGCGGCCACCCTGATCAGCCGGGTGGTGGAGTTCGCCATCGCCGCCGTCTTCGCCCTCAGGAGCCGGCGGCTCCCCCTGCGCTGGAGCTGCATCCTCCGGCCCGGACGGGCCATCGTCCGCAGTTTTCTGATCTATTCCACGCCCGTTGTCTGCAACGAGGCCATGTGGAGCGTCGGGACCTCGATGCTCACGGTCATTATGGGACACATGGCCAACAGTCAGGACATGCTGGCGGCCTACGCACTCGTGGGGAATATCGACAAGCTCTCCACGGTGGTCTGCTTCGGGCTGGCGGGCTCCGCCGCCGTCATCGTAGGCAAGGAGATCGGCCAGGGGCACAGCAGGGAGCGGGTCTACGAGGTCAGCTGGACGCTGCTGCTGGTCTCCATGCTGGTGGGCGGGGCCGTGATGGCGCTGCTGCTGGTGCTGCTGCCCGTGTTTTTCCGGCCGGTGTTGTTTCCGCTGTTCCAGCTGGCCCCCGGGGCGGCGGAGGCCGCGACTTATTTGGCGGTCGTTTATGCGGTCTTTATGCCCATGAGGGCGTTTGATATCACGAATATCACGGGGGTCCTCCGGGCGGGGGGCGACGCCAGGATGGCGTCCCTCATTGACATCGGGCCGCTGTGGCTGGCGGCCATCCCGCTGATGGCCCTGGCGGGGCTGGTCTTCCAGGCGCCTACGTGGGTGGTTTGCATTGCCATGCAGGCGGAGAATCTTTTGAAGTGTCCGATCGGGTTGATCCGCTTTCATGGGAGGAAGTGGATCAATGATGTAACACAGGGGTAGGGGGTTCTTTGCCGCGCTTCGCGCGGCAGGGGAGTTGTTTCTCATTGATAGCCCGTGGGCTGTCCGCCCCCGGACCCCTG
>CAJTVO010000038.1 GCA_910579485.1 uncultured Oscillospiraceae bacterium
GGCAAAGACAAATCAAAAATGCGTGCGGCTTTCCGACAGGGTAGCGAAGTACATAGAGAGCTACCGGGGGGAGAACTTCTCCCAGAAGCTGGAGAACTATGTCCTGGACACGGAGGAGCGCCGGGAACAGCTGGTACTGGATTGGGAGCGTCTGAGCGCGGAGATTCAGGACAAGCGGCAGGAGCTGGGACAGCTGAAGAATAAGATACAGAAGGTCTCGGAGACAGACCGGCGGTTTCATGGGCTGGTAATGGCTCTGTTGGAGCTTGTGGATTTGTAATGGGTATGGTATAATCTTGAAAACATGGAACACGGAAAGGAGGAAGCCTTGCAGGCATGGACATGCCCGCGCCGGTAGACGCTCCGGGCCCGGAGGGAAGGAGCGGAAACTGGTATAGGTACAATTGAACAAAATAAAAATTTTGTTCAATTGAGGGGAGGGCAAAACCCGTGTCAAGGCTTGCAAGGCGCTATCATGACAGATTACCGTGACGAAGCCCCGCAGATCCTCTGTGACTTTCTGTCCTATCATGAGAATATCAAGGCCCATTCTCAGAAAACGGTCGATGAGTACTTTCTGGATCTCCGGAACTTCTTTCGCTACATCAAACAATCCCGGGACCGGTCCCTGCGGGATTTGGACTGGGATGAGATATCGATCATGGATGTGGACGTTTCCCTGATCCGCTCGATCACGCTGACGGATGTCTATGGATACCTGACCTATCTCAGCCGTGACCGGGCCCAGCAGCCCAACAGCGATAAGACGAAATACGGTCTGACCGCCTCTACCAGGGCCAGAAAGATCGCTACACTTCGTTCATTTTTTAACTATCTCACCCGGAAGGCCCACCTGCTGGAGGAAAACCCCATCAAGGACTTGGATTCGCCCAAGTTGAAAAAAACGCTGCCGAAATATCTGACGCTGGATGAGAGCCTGGAGCTTCTGGAGAGCGTGGCGGGGACTAATCAGGAGCGGGACTACTGCATTTTGACCCTCTTCCTCAACTGCGGGCTCCGTATCTCCGAGCTGATCGGATTGGATATTTCAGACATTCAGGGGGACGCCCTGCGGGTGCTTGGTAAGGGAAACAAGGTACGTATCGTCTACCTCAACGACGCCTGCAAGGCGGCGCTGGAACGCTATCTGGAAGTCCGCCGTCCCATCGCCGGACGGGATCAGAACGCCCTGTTCCTCTCCAGCCGTGACCAGCGGATCAGCCGCTCTAACGTTCACGCGCTGGTAAAGAAGCACCTGTCTCAGGCCGGTCTGGACAGCACCCAGTATTCCTCCCACAAGCTCCGCCACACCGCCGCTACACTGATGCTGCAAAACGGCGTAGATGTGAAAGCGGTCCAGGAGGTGCTGGGCCATGAGCATCTGAACACCACGGAGATCTACACCCACATCGACAACGAGGCGCTGCGGGTAGCCGCCAGGGCCAATCCGCTGGGACGGGTCAAGCCGAAAAAATAGAGGACGCCGCCGCTGGAAAACGGCGGTATCCCCTGCTGTGCCGTGGTCACCGGCGCACGCCAATGAAGTGGAGAAACCGGATGCCTTGGTAGTCGTAGGTGCTGAGAGGCCGGTTGTAGGCGTCGTAGCTGTGGGCCGCGATCAGCACATCCGCCGGACGCAGGGCGGGACGGCGCAGAAGGCGTACCACCACCGGGGAGTGATTCCAGTTTTCGCCGTCAAAGGACAGCTGGACCACGTCCCCAAGCTCCAGCTGGCTGATGGAGGCGTTCAGGGCGACGGGGCCCGGGTTCTGCGCCTCCCGGGTCATGAAACGGTAGAAGTATTCCACTCCCGTCCAGGCGGGCGCTTTGTTGTTGGCGTCGATGTAGTACCAGCCGAAGTCCTTCTCGTAGTTCATCACGCCGCTTCCGGCGTAGACGCACTGGGAGGCGAAGTTGGTGCAGTCTCCCCCGATGTGCTCGTAGTCGTAGAACGCCGGGTTCCGGCCATAGGCCCAGCGGCGGGCGTACCGCACCGCCGCGGCACGGTCATAGGGAAACAGGCCCCGGTCATATGTTTCGTCCATAATCAGATCACCCCTTCCGCACAGTATATGCGGGAGGGGTGATCTTGGGTATACCGGTCAGATATTCTTCCGGTTGATCCGCAGGGTATTCAGGACGCACAGCATACACACGCCCACGTCGGCGAACACGCCGGCCCACAGCTCTACGTGCCCCATGACGGAGAGGATCATTACCAGGACCTTCACCGCGATGGCGAAGACGATGTTCTCCGTAGCGATGCGGTTGGTGCGGCGGGCGATGCGGATGCCGGAGGCGATCTTGCTGGGCTCGTCGCCCATGATGATGACGTCCGCCGTCTCAATGGCGGCGTCCGCGCCCAGACCGCCCATGGCGATGCCGATATCCGCGGAGGCCAGCACCGGGGTATCGTTGATGCCGTCTCCGGCGTAGAGCAGGCGGCCCTTGCCGGTCAGCTGATCCCGCAGGCGGTTCAGCTCCGCCAGCTTATCCTGAGGCAGGAGCTCGCCGGATGCCTGGTCCAGGCCGATCTCCCGGGCGATCTCCGCCACCACCGGTTTGCTATCGCCGGAGAGCATGGCGGTCTTCCGGATGCCCAGGGAACGGAGGGCGGAGATGGCCGCTTTCGCATCCCGCTTCGGCGCGTCCCGCAGCAGGACGGCCCCCTGGTAAACGCCGTCCGCCGCCACATATACCGCCGTGGCGGCGGCAGACGGAGCCTCCGGCAGGGAGACGCCCTCCTCCAGCAGATACTCCCGCTTCCCTGCCAGGACGCGGCGGCCGCCAGCCGTTACGGAGACGCCGTGGCCGGGGACTTCCTGGTATCCCTCCAGGGCGGCCTCGTCCAGGGGCTTGCCGTAGGCGGCGAGGATGGACTGGGCAATGGGATGGGTGGAACGGCACTCCGCCTGGGCGGCCAGCTCCAACAGCATTTCCTGGGAAACACCGTCCGCCAGGAGACAGCCGGACACGGAGAACCGGCCCTCGGTGAGGGTGCCGGTCTTGTCGAAGGCCACGATCTGGGCCTCCGACAGGGTCTCCAGATGGTTGCCGCCCTTGACCAGGACGCCCTCGCGGGAGGCCCGGCCGATGCCGGCGAAAAAGCTGAGGGGCACGGAGATCACCAGGGCGCAGGGACAGGAAATAACCAGGAAGCACAGGGCGCTGTAGATGGACTGGCTCCAGGGCATCAGGCCGAACAGAGGTGGGACTACCGCCACGATAGCCGCCGCCAGGCAGACGATGGGCGTATAGACCCGGGCGAAACGGGTGATGAACTTCTCGCTGGAAGCCTTTTTTTCGGAGGCGTGTTCCACCATCTCCAGGATCTTGCTGGCGGTGGACTCGCCAAAGGACTTCTCTACCCGGATCTCCAGCGCGCCGCCGAGATTGATGCAGCCCGCCATGACCGGCTGTCCGGGGCCGATGTCCCGGGGCATGGATTCACCGGTGAGGGCCGCCGTGTCCAGCTGAGACGATCCCACCAGCACGGTGCCGTCCAGGGGGACTTTTTCGCCGGGGCGCACCAGGATCGTCTGGCCCACCTGTACCTGGGCGGCCTCCACTTCCCTGCTCTGGCCGTTCTCCAGCAGATTGGCGTGATCGGGGCGGACGTCCAGCAGGGCGGAAATGGATTTGCGGGAGGAGGACACAGCCTTGGTTTGCAGGTACTCGCCCAGACGGTACAGCAGAAACACCATGACGCCCTCGGGGATCTCGCCGATGCACACCGCGCCGATGCCCGCGATGGCCATCAGGAAGCTCTCGCCGAAAACATCACCGCGGCGGATGTTGTTGACGGCTTCGACCATGATCTCGGCGGCCGCGACCAGAAAAGCCACCAGGAGGACCGCCATGGAGATCCAGGCGGGGTCGGGAAGGAATACTTTCAGCAGTACGCCGGCAGCCAGCAGTACCGCGCCTGCCGCGAGGGTCAAAAGCTCCTTTTTTGCTTCTTCGGGGTCCTGCTCATGGTTGTGGTCATGACCGCAATTGCAGCCGTCGCCGTGGTCGTGGCCGCAGCAGTCACCGTGATGGTGGTCGTGGTCGTGACCACAGCAATGGTCATGGTGATGCTCGTGATCGTGGTCGTGGCCGCAGCAATAATCGTGGTGATGTTCATGATCATGATGATGCTCGTGTTCATGGCCGTGGTCGTGATGATGGTGCTCATGACCATGCTCATGGTGGTGCTCGTGCTCTTCGTGTCCGTGGTGGTGCTCATGGTCATGGGTATGGACATGAGCGGCCTGCTTTTCTTTCTCTTCCATTGGTCATCCCTCCATTTCTTCCATGACATGGTCAAAGGCCATGGCAAAGATCTGTCCGATATGCGTGTCATCCAGGGCGTAGTAGACCACCCTTCCCTGCTTGCGGCTCCTGACGATCCGGGCGACCTTCAAAAGCCGCAGCTGGTGGCTGATGGCGCTCTGGGTCATGCCCAGCAGCGCCGCCAGGTCGCACACGCACATCTCCTCAATGTTCAGCGCGCAGATGATTCGGGCCCGGGTGCTGTCCCCGAAGACCTTGAATAGCTCAGAGACCTCATAGACCGGCTCCTCGTCCGGCATTTTTTCCTTGACCCGGGCCAGCACGTCCTCGTGGATGACGCTGACCTCGCAGGTCTCGATGGTGGTTCGATCCATATCCTTGACCTCCCTGCTGCATGTTTGAACAGATGAATATATGAGCAACTGCTCATGCTTCGTATTATACACGCCACGGAGGATTTGTCAAGAGGGATATGAAAAATACGGCAGAAAAAATCACCGGCAGTCCTTGTTGGGACTGCCGGTGCCGCGCGTCGAAATTAAAGGAGGTAGTTGTTTTCTTTATTCGCCGGCTGCAGCGCTTTCAGCTTATAGGACGCAAAGCCTTCCACCACAAGGGGTTCCTGTTGGCAGAGCGCCTCCGCTTCCTCGTAGCTCTCCGCACGCAGGATATACATGCCGGCAACGCCGGGATAGCCCTTGAACACGCCGGCAAGCTCAATATGGCCCGCTTCGTCCAGACTTTTCAGGTTGGCGACATGCCGCTCTACCGCAGCCTTCGTGAGCCGGTTGTATGTTTTAGTCTTTTCTATGAACATGACGTACAGCCATTTTTCCATGGGGCGGCCTCCTTTTGATAGAAGCTCCCGGACCGCCTGCATGGCAGTCCGGGAGCCTTGCATATGAAATGTTCGGTTTTGCGCCGGTCTTACTTAAAACGCCTTGCCGTCGCAGCCCAGGACGTCGATCAGCTTGTGCTTGACCAGCTCCTTGATGGCGGCGCGGGCGGGCTTCAGGTACTCGCGGGGATCGAACTTGTCGGGATGCTCGCAGAAGAACTGACGGACGGTGCCGGTCATGGCCAGACGCAGGTCGGAGTCGATGTTGATCTTGCACACGGCGCTGCGGGCGGCCTGACGGAGCTGCTCCTCGGGAATGCCCACGGCATCGGGCATCTTGCCGCCGTTGGCGTTGACCATCTTCACGAACTCCTGGGGCACGGAGGAGGAGCCGTGGAGTACGATGGGGAAGCCGGGCAGACGCTTGACGACCTCGTCCAGGATGTCGAAGCGCAGGGGCGGGGGAACCAGCTCACCCTTCTCGTTGCGGGTACACTGAGCGGCGGTGAACTTGTAAGCGCCGTGGCTGGTGCCGATGGCGATGGCCAGGGAGTCACAGCCGGTCTTGTTGACGAACTCCTCGACCTCCTCGGGACGGGTGTAGGAGGAATCCTCGGCGGAGACCTGAACCTCGTCCTCTACGCCGGCCAGGCTGCCCAGCTCGGCCTCGACCACGACGCCGTGGTCATGGGCGTACTCGACGACCTTCTTGGTGATCTCGATGTTCTCGGCGAAGGGCTTGCTGGAGGCGTCGATCATGACGGAGGTGAAGCCGCCGTCGATGCAGCTCTTGCAGGTCTCGAAGCTGTCGCCGTGGTCCAGATGCAGGCAGATGGGCAGGCCGGTCTCGATGATGGCGGCCTCCACCAGCTTGACCAGGTAGGTGTGGTTGGCGTAAGCGCGGGCGCCCTTGGAGACCTGCAGGATCAGGGGAGCGCTGACTTCCTTGGCAGCCTCGGTGATGCCCTGGACGATCTCCATGTTGTTGACATTGAAGGCGCCGATGGCGTAGCCGCCGTTATAGGCCTTCTTGAACATTTCGGTAGTAGTTACGAGGGGCATGGGTAGAATCCTCCTTATGGTGAAGTTATGTCTATTTTACCACAGTTTCCCAGAATTGCAACAGGGAAGTACAAAAAAAGTTCCGCCGATATAGGCCGCCGCTTTGTCATTTTCGTGGAATCGCTCCATCCAGCAGATCCCTCAGCAGCTCCGGCTCCAATTCAGAAAAAGGGATCACCGGCTCTGGGGATACGGGATGCTCCCCCAAAAGCTTCTCCATCCATATCATATTGTACCAAGTTCCGAACTTATAGCCGCAGCGGCGGAACTCCCCTACCAGCCGGTAGCCCATATGTGCGTGAAATTCCATGCTGTTCCTGTTGAGATGCGGGTCCTCCTCCCCTTCCGGGACGCCGATGCAGGCGTTGAGGTTGAAGATGTTCCGCGCCCTGGATGCCGCTTCTATCGCACCGTACAGCCGCCGCCCCAGCCCGTTCTGCCGCTGGTCCTCCCGCAGGTAGATGGTGACCTCCGCCGCCCAGCTGTAGGCGGCACGGCCCACAAAGCTGCCGGTATAGGCATACCCCAGAAGCTCCCCGCCCCGCTCCACCGTAAAATAAGGGTGGTTTTTCAGCGTCCTGACGATCCGCCCTCGAAATTCCTCCAGGCTGGGGACCTCGCACTCAAAAGAGATCGCCGTCTTTTCCACGTACGGCCTGTATATTTCCAGTAGCCGCGGGGCGTCGTCTGGTCTCGCTGTGCGGAGTAAAATCCCATTCTCTGCCATATTGGACCCTCCATTTCCCTGTTTTCCGCCCCCGATCATACCATATCCGCCCTCTTCCGTCAAGATACCGCCCTGCCCCCCTCCCCTGCCGGTTTGTCGCGCTTCACACCGAACCGCCGGGAAAAAATAGAAGTTCCGTGCAAAAATCCAGTTTACAAAACCGGAAAAAGTTGCTATACTAAACCCAAAAGCAAAGCGGAGCTTTGCGCGGAAAGTTCTTTTGATCCTTTTCTTTCAAGAAAAGGGTGTATACCGAAATTTGGAGGATAGAACAATGAACGTATTAAAAGGCGCATGTATCATCGGCCAGTCCGGCGGCCCCACTTCCGTCATCAACGCCAGCGCTTACGGCGTCATCCGTACCGCTCTGGACAACGAGGCCATCACCAAGGTCTACGGCGCGGAGCACGGCATCAAGGGCGTGCTCAACGACCGGCTCCTGGACATGACCCAGGAGGACCCCGCCGAGCTGGAGAATCTGCTCTACACCCCCTCCTCCGCTCTGGGCTCCTGCCGGTACAAGATCGCCGACCCCGACGTGGACGACACCGACTACAAGCGCATCCTGGAGATCTTCAAGAAGTACGACGTCCGCTACTTCTTCTACAATGGCGGCAACGACTCCATGGATACCTGCAACAAGATCAGCAAGTATATGCAGAAGGTGGGCTACGAGTGTCGCGTCATGGGCGTGCCCAAGACCATTGACAACGACCTGTTCGGCACGGACCACTGCCCCGGCTTCTCCTCCGCCGCCAAATATATCGCTACCTCCTGTATGGAGGTCTACCACGATGCCCGGGTGTATGACACCGGCATGATCTGCGTCGTCGAGATCATGGGCCGCCACGCCGGATGGCTCACCGCCGCCGCTGGTCTGGCCACCGCCATGGGCGCCGGCCCCGACCTCATCTATATGCCCGAGACCGACTTCGACATGGACAAGTTCATCGCCGAGGTGAAGAAGGTCTACGCTGAGAAGGGCAACTGCATGGTGGCCGTGTCCGAGGGCATCCACTACGCCGACGGCTCCTTCGTCTCCGAGGCCAAGACCTCCGCGACCGACGGCTTCGGCCACGCCCAGCTGGGCGGTCTGGCCGCTATGCTGGCCGACATCGTGAAGAAGGAGACCGGCGCCAAGGTCCGGGGCATCGAGCTGAGCTTGCTCCAGCGCTGCGGCGCGCATCTGGCATCCCAGACCGATATCGATGAGTCCTTCATGGCCGGTAAGGCCGCCGTGGAGAACGCCGTGGCGGGCCTCACCGACAAGATGGTGGGCTTCGAGCGCTGCACCGAGGGCGGCAAGTATGTCTGCAAGACCAAGCTGTTCAACCTTACCGACGTGGCCAACACCGAGAAGAAGGTGCCCATCGAGTGGATCAACGCCGAGCACAACGGTGTGACCCAGGCTTTCGTCGACTACGCCCTCCCCCTCATCCAGGGCGAGACCAAGATGAAGAAGGAGAACGGTCTGCCCCGGTTCGCCAGGCTGAAGAAGGTCCTGGCAAAGTAAATCCCCCTTTTCCTGAATAATGAGCAGCCGGTCCCCTTTCCGGGGGACCGGCTGTGGTCTTTTCTTCGTTTGTGATTGAACAAAACTTAACCTTTGTTCAATTCTATGGTATAGCTTGAGTCCTCAATTGTTTGTCGCAGGGAGCGCTCGGTATAGAAGGCCGAAAACGCGCCGTCAGGCGTATCCAGGATCATCAATACCGACTCATTTCCCTCACCATAGGAAAACAGGTGCAGTGTGGAGCCGTCCTTCAAAAGGATCGGTATTTTGAAATCGCACTCCTCCCCTACCCCGTGACCCTCACAGGCAGCGTCATAGCTGTCCCAACTATAAAAGCGGCTGCTCCGCACTGCCGTCCGCAAAAGCTCCACGAACTGGCGATCCATGCCCATGACATCCTGTTTGGTCACGTCCAGCAGCAGGTCCGCCAGCGGAGACCAGGTATCGTCCGGGTGGTCCTGGGCGTAGGCGACAAAGTCCGTCAGAGCGTCCCGCAGTTCCGCCTCCGCAGCGTACTCCGTGTCAGAGGCTCCCAGCGTGACCAGGATGTTGTCCCGCTGTAAGCGTTCCGTATACTCCTCCCTCTCCAGATTCAGCGAACCAAGATCGGTCCCTGCGAGCATCTCTCCTGCCGCGATATAATTGTTGACCTCCCACATAAAGGCGGCAATCTCAGATGGGTCAAAGCGGTTGTCTGGACTGTCGAAACGGATATCGAAAGTGATTTGATCCCTCCGGTCCGTGACCTCCTCCCCACCTTCCAGGTGGAAGAGCCGGTATGAATAGTCGCAGAAGCCGTCCTCGATTTTCGGGCTGTATTCCAGCAGATAGTCAAGTCCGTCTACCCGGCAGCGGAAATAGGCATCCCAACTCCCGGCGGATCTATCCAGCGTTTTAGACCATATCACCGTCCGGTCCTCTGTACTGCCCTGGGTGAGTTCCACCCGCTCGCTGCTGCCCTCATGGGATATCTTTACCCCCTCTAGTATGCCATCCCGGTTGACGTCATAGGGCCTGGTGTGCGTACTGACCGGCTTTATTTCATCCAGCGGGACGTTTTGCAGAAATTCCACCAGCTGTGTGGCATCAAAGGAGACTCGGTTGGCGGTGAGGGTGTCGGTAAGAAGCAGCCAGTCGTCTGTCCAGTGCAGTGCTGCCATCGATGCTTCCGCCAGATATTCCTCGATCTTCTCCGGGGCAGCAGACTTATATCTGACGTTCAGCAGCCAGTCCCGCACGCGGTCCTCGTATCCCTCCGGCAGCGCCGTCCGGTCCACCGTCCAGTACATGTGATGGTTCTCCTTGTCGGGCTGGGGGTCCGGCACATCCGGCAATAACGTGAGGTACGCATAATTTTGGTCCGTCTTCCCGGCCTCGCCCTCACCGTACCGCTCGATCAGCTCCGCTTTGACCGCCGCCATGTCCGCTTCTTCCGGAAAAGCTACAGTCACATTATTCAGACCATAGCCGTCAGCCGCACCCGCATAGTGGATAAAGTTGAAGCCGGCCGTAACATTGTGCCCAAGGAAGGACACGTCCTTGACGGTCAGGCCCCATTCCTCCGCGGTATTGGGGTCCGAGAACTCGTCTCGTTCGTTATGAAGTATCTGCTCCTCCGTGATGCCCAGCTTTTCGATCACGGTCTCCATGCTGTCGTTCCAGCAGAGACCCGGAGGCTGTAACAGCGGGTCCGGCCCTTTTGCCTCCGCGCGCCCAAAGGCGCAGACCGCCGCCAGAGAGAGGATCGCCACCACGGCCACCATCGCACTGATCAGCCGCTTGGGCTGCTGGGCGATGCGCTGGATGCGCTCCTTCAGACTCCGCTTGCCGCCGGTCATGGTGGTGGCGAAGCTCAGGAGATCGGCGGGTTTCGGCTTTGCGGTGACCAGGGCCAGCAGGGTCTCGCCGTAGGCCGCGCGCTCCCCGTCGCCAAGGCGTTTCAGCGCGCCCTCGTCACAGGCCAGCTCGCTGTCCCGGCGGCTGCACACCACCGCCAGCCATACCAGAGGGTTCCACCAGTGGACCGCCAGGGCCGCGCCCCGGAGGACGCTCCACAGGTGGTCCAGATGCCGGTAGTGGGTCAGCTCATGGGCCAGAACATGGCGCAGTGCGGCGGGGTCCGCCGCCGCTTCCTCCGTCACATAGACGGCGGGGCGGAACAGGCCGGACAGGCAGGGGGACGGCAATGCCGGGGCCACGTACACCGGCACCGGCGCGCCGGTATCTTTCAGAGGGCGGCGCACCCGGCGCAGGCGGAAGGCAAACCGTACATTCGCGGCGATCAGGATCGACGCTATGACCGCCGCACCGGCGGCCCAGATCCACCCTAGCAGCTCCAGAGGACTGATCTTCTCCGCATAGCGGGTAACAGTCCGGCCTTCATCCTCCAGGCGGGTGTAACCGAAGGCGTTGGGGTCTTCAATTCGTCTGTCCTCCTCAAACCGGACGGCGGACTCCTCTGCCGGTCTGGATTCCACCGGCAGGACGTAGATACTTTCCTGCCGCAGGGCCTCCGGCGGCTCTACAGCGGGCAGGGCCATAATTGCCAGACTGAACAGGGACACCGGCACCAGCAGCCGCGCCAGCACGACCGCCCATAGGCCGTACCGCAGTCCCGCGCTGATCCGCTTCCCCAGAACGGCCCGGAGGAGCAGCACGACCAGAATCAAGAGACTGGAAGAAACGATCCATTCCATCATGACTTTATACCTCCTTTGGTTTACTTTATTTTTTGATCAATCTTCCCAGAGTGCATCATTGCAATAGACCATGCGGTAAAGGGTCTCATCCTCCACGTAGGCGGTGATCGAATATGGCACGCTTCTCAAGTAGTGGCTGTCATTGGCGGGATTCTCAGAGTAGATCAAAACGGTCATTTCCCCCGCGCACGTGATGCGGACAAGATTTTCCAATTCATCCGTTTCCGTGATCTCCAGAAGAATGGTGTGCTGGGTCTCGCTCCCATTGCGGACATAACCAATCGAAGCGCTTCCGCAGCTGAAATCTCCATCCACATCGGTCAGATATTCTACCTTCCCTGCCAAGCCGTTGAGCGTATCCGCAACCAAAGACTTACTGCGGCTATAGCTGATGTTTGTACCGCCCCAGGACATCATGCGGATATCTTCCTTCCGCAGGCTGAACAGCACCTCCGAAACGTACGGGAACGCCGCGCTCTCCGCCGCCTTGTTTCGATAGACCAGCAGATTTTCCAGCAGGGACCTGTTTTCATCCCTGGAAAAACCATACTCATTGCCATCCAGCCACCCCAGGCTGTCGTACAGACGTCCCTCCTTGTGGAAGGTCTCCTGGAGGTACTCGTCCGTATTCACCAGCTGTTCGCTGCTGGCCAGCAGGGCGTTGATCTCCTCCATAAAGGCACTGATGGCTCTGGGGTCGAATTGGTGGCGGTCCGCTTGATCGGACTCAAAATTGATATCAAATTCCAGGGAATTTTCCTGCACGACGACTTCCTCGCCATAGACCGTCAAATAGAACAGTTTGTAGCTGTATTCGGCGAGACCGCAGCTCATGTAGGGCGTATACTGGAGCAGGTAGTCCTCCCCATCCATCCGGCACAGGAAAAAGGCGGTCCAGTCCGGGTGAACGGTCGCTGCCATACCTGTCCAGGAGTCCCGGTGGTAAGCTGCCGGTTTATCGGGCTTTTCGCGCTGCGACAGCCACAGAAGCGACCAGAAGTCATAGCCTGCATCCCTTCTAAAGCGGGAGATACTCAGATCCTCCGGGATGCCGTCGTGGTCCAGGTCGGCCTGAATGGTCGTGGCCGGATAGGTGGGGTAGCTGAGATACCAGGTATCCCCCATGTCCGGGGAGCGCATGAAGCATGTTACCGGGCCTTCTTCATACCTTCCGGCCTCCATGACGATGGTCTGCGTGTTCGGCCCGGCGGGTCCGATGGACAATACCTGTACATCCGGCAGATCGACCTTCTCCCAGGTCTCGCCGCCGTCCTTGGTGATGAGGCAGGGCGCCTCGCCTTCATAGAGCTGCTGGGCCACGATCAGCCGGTCCGGGGTCAGGAAGCCTACAGCCGCGATGTGCCAGTTTGTCCCGGGCATAGAAACCTCGGTCCAGGTTATACCGCCGTCCGCCGTTTTGTAGACGTAGGTGTCCGCCGACTCCCCGCTGGCATAACAGGTAACCAGCCAGCCGTCCGTGGGTGAGACCAGTTCTGCCCAGATATGGGGAGAAAAGGACAGATATTGGGCCTGGTTTCGTTCTGCCTGATCAGCGTCCGCCCACTCACGGGGGGCGGGGATGGGGGCTTCGCTTAGGTCTTTCTTGCCGTCCTCGTATTGAATATAAGGAATCCCGTTTTCCTGCACGGTGATCACCGCGGTCTTCCAGGCATCGTCATGGGCGCTGGCGGCAGGCGCTTCCTTCGCCTGTCCAAAGGCCGCCAGGGTGGACAGGGTCAGCAGGGCAACGACCGTGACCATCGCGCCAGCCAGCCGCTTGGGCTGCTGGGCGATGCGCTGGATGCGCTCCCGAAGGTTGCGCTTCCCGCTGGTCATGGTGGTGGCGAAGCTCAGGAGATCGGCGGGTTTCGACTTGGCGGTGACCAGGGTCAGCAGGGTCTCGCCGTAGGCCGCGCGCTCCCCTTCGCCAAGGCGTTTTAAGGCGCCCTCGTCGCAGGCCAGCTCGCCGTCCCGGCGGCTGCACACTACCGCCAGCCATACCAGCGGGTTCCACCAGTGGACCGCCAGGGCCGCGCCCCGGAGGACGCTCCAGAGGTGGTCTCGGTGGTTATAGTGGGTCAGTTCATGGGCCAGCACGTGGCGCAGCATGGCGGGGTCCGCCGCCGCTTCCTCCGTTACATAGACGGCGGGACGGAACAGGCCGGACAGGCAGGGGGACGGCAATGCCGGGGCTGCGTACACCGGCACCGGCGCGCCGGTATCTTTCAGAAGACGGCGCACACGGCGCAGGCGGATGGCAAAGCGTACATTGGCGATGATGAGGAACATCGCCATGACCGCCGCACCGGCGGCCCAGATCCACCCCAGGAGTTCCAGGGGGCTGATCTTTTCCGCGTAGCGGGTGACGGTCCTGCCCTCGTCCTCCAGACGGGCGTAGCCGAAGGAAGCGGGGTCTTCGATCTGTCCGTCCTCCAAAAAGCGGACGGTGGACTCCTCTGCCGGTCTGGACTCCACCGGCAGGACGTAGATGCTCTCCTGCCGCAGAGCCTCCGGGGGTTCTACGGCGGGCAGAGCCATGATCGCCAGGCTGAACAGGGACACCGGCACCAGCAGCCGTGCCAGCACCACCGCCCACAGACCGTACCGCAATCCCGCGCTGATCCGCTTTCCCAGAACGGCCCGGAGGAGCAGTACGACTAAGATCAAAAGACTGGAGGAGACGATCCACTCCATCATGATCTCGTGCCTCCTTCCTCCGCTTTCCGGAGGATATCCCGCAGTTCAGCGATATCCTCCGGACTCAGCTCCTGCCGCTGGGCCATGGCGCTCATCATCAGCCCCACGCTGCCCCGGTACACCCGATCCAGGAAGGAGCGCGTCTCCTGGATCTCCGCTTGCTCCTGTTCCACAGCGGGTGTATAGGATTTTCCCTTGCCAACCATTTCGCAACGGACGAGCCCCTTTTCCTCCATCCGGCGCAGGGTGGTGATGGTGGTACTCTTGGCCCAGCCTACGGTCTTGCCTAGGTTTGACACCAGCTGCATCACCGTCTGGGGGTTCTCCTGCCACAGGCTGTCTAAGACGCTCCACTCGCTGGCAGTCAGTTTGATCGGTCCCATCAGTTCGCCTCCTTTGGTTTACTTTGTAGACCTATCATATCACAATTGGTCTACATTGTCAACCAGAGTTTTCGACGCAAAAAAGCGCGGCAGTGTGCCGCGCGTTTGAGGGGATCTATGCGGAGCAGGTCAACAGGACGTACCCGCCGTAGACCGCCAGCAGAGCGATGCCCTGCCACCGCCGGAACCGGGCGGTGACCATGGCGGGGACCACCGCGATGGCTCCCACCAACAGGCAGGCGGGCAGATCGATCCGGGCCGAGGCGGCGGATACCGGCAGGGTCTGGGCGGAGATCAGGGCGCTGAGAGGCAGGATCATGGTCAGGTCCAGGATGTTTGCCCCCAGGATGTTGCCTACGGACAGGGCGGACTGCTTCTTGACGATGGCAGTGACGGTGGTCACCAGCTCCGGCAGGGACGTGCCGATGGCTACGATGGTGACGCCGATGATCCGCTCGGAGACCCCGGCCAGACGCGCCAGGGCGCTGGCGCTGTCCACCAGCAGGTCCGCGCCCAGCACCACTGCCGCCGCCCCAAGGGAAAACTTGACGCACTGGAAGAACACCGCCCGCCTTCGCGGCCTCGTCCGCAGCGGGCCAAGGTCCCCGCCGCAGTGCATGGCGCGGTTCGCGCCCCGGATGTTCTCATATGTAAAGACGGCGAAGATCGCCAGCAGCGGCAGGGACAGGGACAACCCGACACCGCCCCGGCCGCAGCCCCATACCAGCACGCCGGCGGCGGCCAGCATCAGCACGGACTTGAGGAGATAGTCCCCCCGGTAGATCCTGACGGGCATACAGATGATGGACACCGCCATGATGAGCCCCAGATTGGCGGTCACGCTGCCCACCGCGTTGCCAACCGCCATGTCCACTTTCCCCTGGGCGGCCGCCATGACGGACACCAGCAGCTCCGGCAGCGTGGTGGCCAGGCTGACAATGGTAGCTCCCACAATCAGCTTCGGGATGCCGCTGACTTCTGCGATCCAGGAGGCCGCGTCCACGAACCAGTCCCCGCCCTTTACGATCAGGATGATCCCCGCCAGGAAAATCATCCCCAGCATTGCGTATTCCATGCACCTCTCCCCTTCTTGTTCACACACTGGTTCGTTTACCATACCATGTCCCGCGTGGCGGATCGGGGCGTTTTTTGGCGGGGAGATAAAATTTTCGCTGGGAAAGGCCAGCGCCTCTCCCAGCGAGATGTACTATTCTTCCGGTGCTTCGCCGCCCACGGATACGGGCAGGCCGTTGACCTCCACGGCGTTTCCGGAGGGAATGAGCAGGTACTTGACGCCGTCGATCACCCGGGTCTCCACCAGGTAGCTGCTGGCAGGGTCCACCGATACGGTGACCTCCCCGGCCTTTACCTGGAAGCGCTTGCTGTCGATCAGATTTTCCGGGTTCAGGACGGCGTTTTCGCCAAAGCGCTCCTGGCATTGGACGCGGAACGCCGACGCCTCCTCCTCGCTTACGCCCTGCCGGAGGAGGATGTCCTCCACCTCCCCGGCGGTGACGGAGGGCGCGTCCGGGTCTTTGTTCTCCCGGTGGGCCTCGATCTTCTCACGGAGCTGTTCGTGGAGGGCTTGTACCACCTCCAGACGGCAGCTGTCCGCCAGGGCGGAAGTCAAGGCGGACTCAAACGCCTCCTTCTGCTCATCCGCGGACATAGGCGGCTCCGCACGGAACACCCCGTCCAGGAAATCCTGGTGGACATCCCCGGCGGACTTGGTGTAGAACAGGACGTTATAAATATTGGCCGCGCGGTCGTCAAAGGCCGGGAACAGGAAGCCCAGCTCCGGCTGGGCCACGATCTGCCCGGGGACGCAGCTGTGGAACTCGTTCTCTCCGGGGAAGTAGCCCAGCTCCATCTTGCCATCCTTCACGGGGCAGACGCCGCAGAGGATGTACCGGTACACGGTGTCGGAATCTCCCGGCTCGTCGTTCCTGGTCCGTGTGGGCACGTCATAGGCGTCATAGGCCAGCAGGATCACATAGTTGGCGTCCCCCATATCCAGGGAGTCGATGACCTTCCGGTAGAACTCCTCCCGGATCTCTCCGCTCTTCAGCTCCGACTCCCGCAGGGCGGAGAGCAGGCGGTACTCGTCGCTGTCCATCACCTGCTCGGTGGAAAATACCACGTCCACCAGGTTCCTGCCCAGGGTGCCGGACATGGTCTTTTTCAGAAGGCTCAGGTATTTATCCGCCTCCTCCTCGCTCATCCGGCCCAGGGATTCGTCCAGATAGGAGACGATCTCCTTGTTCCCGTTGACGTAGCAGCCGTAGATGCACTTGATGGCGCACTTGTCCGGGCGGAGGCGGCGGCGCAGCTCTCCCAGTTCTTTTTGGTTCATAGCAGCTTCCTCATTTCTCGTAGATTCGCCTATGGCGGTTTTTCCCTATTGTACCGGAAGCGGAGAAGAAATGCAATCCCCTGCCTTCATGAAGCGGAAATTTTACAATTGGAGGGAGCGCGGGAGCATAGGGCTATTTTCCATATTGGGGCAGATCGGTTGGAATACAACCGCAAATTGAAAACTTAACAACAAATTGATGATTGATTTCCTTCAAAACAGTCATTACAATATCCTTACACCGGTGAAAAATACGATGTGGAGGAGATCACATGCAAATTCAACTTGGCGGACGGCTTCGGGAGCTGCGCCGCAGGGATGGACGGACCCAGGAAGATCTGGCGCAGGCGCTTGATGTCACGCCCCAGGCGGTATCCCGCTGGGAGAAAAACATCTGTTACCCTGATATTTCCCTGGTACCATCCATTGCCAACTACTTCGGGGTCACGATAGACGAACTCTTCGGATACCAAAATAACCGCGACAGGAAGATCGACGCGATCATCCAAGAGGTCAGCGCCTTTCAAATCAAAAGCCGCGGGGACGATGCGTGGGTAGACGAGTGTCTTGGTATTCTGCGCACAGGTCTTGCGGAATTTCCGCAAAACGAAAGACTGCGGATCGCCCTCGCCGATACGCTGTCGGAGGCTGGCTGGAGACGGTACCATGAGTGGCTGCATTATGATGAAGAAGGGTATCTTCAGCGCGGCTATGCCCAGCACCGGGAAAATCCGTACTGGTCGGAGGCGGTGGAAATCTGTGAGAGCCTTGCCGCCACCGCAACAGATCCAGCCATCGTGACAAAGGCTGTTTCTATCCTCGTCCTGCTCTACCGGAATCTGGGCGAAATGGAGAAAGCCGCCGCCTGCGCCGGTCGTATGCCCGAGCTGGACTGCTGCCGGGAATCCCTGCTTGCAGCGGCAGCCAGCGGAAAAGAAGCGGCAGAGTATATTGGCGATTTTCTTCTGAAAATGGCAGGATGTTTTTCAAAGCAATTGATCTATGGGCTTATGACGAATCTGTCAAACTATCAGAGCGACCTGCCAGCAGAAAAGATCAAAGGCGTCATATCGCTCTTTTATCTGCTCTGCGATGACGGCAATATGGGAAAGTATCACGACGAACTAACAAGCCTTTACCTCTATCTTTCAAGGGTCCAGTGGGAGCGCGGGCATCATGACGACGCCTTTGCCTCTCTGGATGAAGCGCTGAAGCATGCAAGGGCTCTGGAAGCATTGGCGGATGGTCAGGAACATTCTTTGACCGCACCCTTGGTATCGTTCGTCAAATACAAGATACCACCCTGCGGCGATATTGCGGGTATGCTGCCGGAAGATTGGCCGTTCTGGTCCAGCCCAGATCCCAGCGGCATCGAGACAGAGATCAAGGCCGACCCAAGATGGGACGCTTGGGTCCGGCGATGCCAAAATCAGTAAGCAGACTAAGGGCGCTCTCCTTGTGGAGAGCGCCCTCATTAAATTATACGTCCCGGTTATATATCTTTTTGATGTCCTCCCTGCCCCGCCAAATGAACAGGTAAATCGCGCCCAGGACCAGCGCGTTAGAGGCCAGCAGGATCACTCTTTCCGGGAATACCTCCGACAGAGCGCCGATCAGCAGGCTCCCGGCTACGCTTCCCACAAAGCATATCATCTGGAATATGCCGTTGAACCGCGCCCGCCGGTTGTCCGGCACATAGGACTGCATCGCCGCCGACCGGATGGTGTAGGAGGTCACGCCCAGCGCGCCGTCCATAAAGAACCACACCGCCATCAGGGGCACCGGCAGGAACAGCAGCGTCCCGGACAGGACATTGATCGCCACATAGACGAAAAAGGCAACGGCAAACTTTCTCTCTCTGGGGATGCGCAGCCTGTACTGGACCGCGCCGCCCAGCAGGCGGCCCGCCGTCGTGAAATTGAGCAGTATGGAGTAAAGTGTCGCCGCCGCCACCGGCCAGGCCGCAAATCTGGCGGCGTTGTTCAGGAAGTAGGGCAGTTGGAGTTTCTCCGCGCTGGAAGCCAAGTTGCTCACCATGAAATACAGGGCGATGAACAGCAAGCCCTTCTCTCCGCGAATATAATCCACGCCCTCCCGCAGTTCCTGACGGAACTGTCCGAAGGCGCTCCTGGCAGTTTCCCTGGGCGCTTCGTCCATGTGTGTCTCCCGGAAGCGGATCGTCACCTCAAAGCAGGCGGCGATCAGAAAGCTGAGGGCATTGATGGCGAACAGGGACGCCGCGCCGCCCACGCGGTAATAGATCATCGCCGCCAGCGGGCTGGCGAGTTCGGACAGGTCTACCAGCAGGCCATAGACAGAATACCCTTTCTGGAAATTCCCCTCGGTGATGAGGTTGGGATAAAAGCTGTCAAAAGCCACGACGTAGGTTCCGTCGATGATCCCCGTGAGAAAGCTGACCGCCAGCAGTCCGGAATAGCTGAACCACCCGCCCCGCAGCAGCAGGAACAGCAGGAAATAGATCCCCGCAGACAGGAAGTCCAGGGCATAGATCACCTTTTTCCGGCTCACGCGGTCCAGCCAGGGCCCCGCCAGAACGGGACAGATCATGATGGGCAGCTGAAAGCTCACCTGGAACAGCATGTACAAAAAGGTGGAGCCTGTGTAGTCCAGGACCAGCAGACTGAGGGCGAAATTGGACAGAGCGTTCCCCACCAGTGAAACAAAGCTTCCTATCGTTATGACTGTGAAATCGTAGGTCCACAGTGTTTGTCGTTTCATGAAAATAATATTCTCCTTTACGTTGATTTTTCATTCCGGCGCTTTCAGGCCGGATCAGAAAAATCAACGCAGTGCCGTATCATGCATTTTCATCACTTCCTTGCCCGTCAGGCGAAACACAGTTTCGCCAAAAAAGTTTTTCTTTTTGATTCTTTTTCTTTGTTCACAAAGAAAAAGAATGTATGCCTCATGGCGGACCGGGTTGGAAGCGTTCCTCCTCCACCAGTACCTCGATGGTCCCGGCGGACAGCTCGGTCACCTTCTCTTGAAAGGCGTCCACGTCCTCCGCGGGGAGAAGCACCGTCAGAAGCACGTCCGTACCAAAGTCGGCATTTTCCACCGTGCCGCCGCTCTTCTCTACCAGCAGGCGCATCCGCTCGTACATCGGATAGGGGCACGGCACCGCCAGCACCGCCCACAGACGCATCCGGCTGATGCCCGCAGCGTCCAAGGTCAGCTTGGCGGTGCCGCCGTAAGCTCTGGTCAGGCCTCCGGCCCCCAGAAGGATGCCGCCAAAATACCGGGTCACCACGCACACGGCGTTGGTGACCTCCTCTTTCAGGAAGACATTCAGCATGGGCTGGCCCGCCGTGCCCTGGGGCTCGCCGTCATCGCCGTAGCGCAGGGTGTTCCCCTCCCGCAGGACGTAGCAGAAGCAGTGGTGCCGGGCATCGTGGTATTTCTTCCGGACTTCCTCGATGTGGGCGCGGGCCTCCTCTTCGGTCTCCACCCGCCAGAGCTGGCCGATGAAGCGGGAGCGCTTCTCCACAAATTCCGCCTCCCCGTATCCACGGGGGACCAGATAACTCTCCATCAATGTCCTCGTTTCTCCCACATTTCCCGGGTCATAAAATAAAAACAGGTGGGCCTGTCCGGAAAGAACTCGTCCGACAGCTTCTCCGTAAAGGCGTACAGGAAGCCGGACTTTTCGATCACCCGCCGGGACTGTTGATTCTCCTGATAGTGGGTCGCCCAGATCTCGTCCAGGTTCAATTCCCGGAAACCGTAGCGCAGAAGCTCCTCCACCACCTCCGGCATCAGCCCCCGGCCCCAGTAGTCCGGCGAGAGGGCGTAGCCGATCTCCATGGACCTGCCCTCGTGGGCCTCCTCCCGGTGGGGCGTGACGAAACCGGCTGAGCCGATGACCCGGTCCGTCTCCCGGTCCGTCACCGCGAAGACGTCCGGCGCGGAGAACACGGTGCGGATGATCTCCCGGCTCTCCTCCTCGCTCTCGTGGGGCTTCCAGCCCGCGATGGGACCCACGCGGGGGTCCTTGCAGTAGGCGTAGACATCCGCCGCGTCATTCAAGGTGAAAGGGCGGAGGATGGTTCTTTCTGTTTCCAATACCGGCATGGCGTTTCTCCTTGCGTTAAAATTCAGGAAACCGGAATTTCTCCGTCCTCCTGGATGGGGAACCACTTCCCTTCCTGGATAACGCCCGTAGGGTGCAAAGCGTTGTATGTATCCAGAACGGCCCGCAGGTATTCCGGATAATCGGTAATGATGCCGCTTACACCCATTTCCAGATACTGCCGCATTCGTTCATCATCGTAAACGCTCCACACGTAGACGGGCAGGGACTGCTCCCGGGCCTGCAGGATCAGGCGTCCACTGACGAGAGCCTCCTCTACCGCGAGGAAATCCACGTCATACCGCCAGATGCTCTCGTCAATGTCGCCGCTGGTCCCGAACAGGCAGAAGCCTATCCACCACTCCGGATGCTTTTCTATCAGGGGCATGAGGCACATGTAATCCAGAGACATGAACATGGCCCGCTCCCCGAATCCATAGCGCTCGATCAGCTCCATCACCGCCGCCGCCAGCGCGGCTCCGCTGCCGGATTCCGGCTTCAGCTCCACCAGCAGTCCCATGGTGCCGCCCTCCAGCGCCTGCAGGACCTCCTCCAGGGAGGCGATCCGGGCGTTCGCGTCCGGGTGCGCATGGTCGGAGAGGGGTATCTCCTTCAGGCTGGCAAAGTCCAGCTCCCCAACGCTCCCGCTCCGGCCCGCCAGCCGCCGGAGGTCTCCGTCATGGAACAGCACGGGCACTCCATCCCTGGTCAGCTGTACGTCGATCTCCGCAAAGTCCATCCCCCGCGCCTGGGCGTCAAGGATGGCGGGCAGGGTGTTCTCCACTGCACCGGCGCTTCCCCGGTGGCCGATGGCTATGGGGGAATGCACCGGAGGACGCTGCCAGCTTACCGCCACCGTCCAGACGGTCAGGAACAGGCCGGCCGCCGCCAGTCCGAAAAGCCAGCGGCGCTTTTGCAGGCGCTGCCGCCAGCGTGACCGGGCGGCGGACCAGCGGCGCTCCGCGATCTCCAGCAGCGTCCCGCCGTCCCGGCTCCAGGCAGGGCTGAGGGATGCGCAGAGGTCCAGTCTCCCCTCCAGTCCGGAGAGAAGCAGCCAGACGATGCCCGTCATCGCCGCCGTTGTCAGGAGGTTCAGCAGCAGCCAGTAGAGGAGGTCGATCCGAAAGGCCTCGGTGAAAAACAGGTTTTTCAGAAAATAGTCCCCGAAATCGTCATTCCCCAGAGGCTTGCGCCGCCAATAGCGGCTGATCTCCGTGATAACCCGCTCCCAGACAAACAGTCCGCCCGGAATCAAAAGGCGGTACTTCCAGCTCAGCTTTTTCCAGCAGCAAACGCTCTCCGATGCCGCCGCCCCAAACCGCCTGCGGCCCAGGACCATACACACCGGAACGAACAGCAGGAGCAGATGGATGGCATACTCGGCGGCATACAGGGCAACTATGCCCGCCACGCCCAACGGGGTCTTCCGCATTTCTCCAAATACAAATTCCGGTATCACCACCAGGGGGACCATGGTGTTCACATATCCCAACCGCACCAGAGGAAGCAGCAGGATATAGTACAGGGAGCCGGCCGCAAGGGACCATCCCCGCATAGTCCCCAGGTTCCACAGGGAGCTTCTCATTACCTGGGGCAGGGTGAAGTCCTCCTTCTGCCGGCAGAGCGAGACGGTGTTGATGATGACGCTGTACTCATAAAAAACCAGCAGCGCCGCTCCCAGGAACAGGAGCAGGAACAGCAGCCCGCTTTTCAAGTCCAGAAATGTCAGCAGCATGTTCTGGTTGAAATGGATGCCTGCGGAGGCAACATAGGTCTGATATATCTCGCGGAAAAGGGGATTGATCAGACCAAGAACAAGGACTTTCCAAATAAGCTCGAACCAAAGGACTTTCTTTACTGCTTTGCCAAGGCTCATGTGATAACGCTCCTGCTGAGAAATATGTTTTTACCGCTCGTCCGTGCGGCCTGCCAGATAATCCAAGGATACTCCAAAATGGTCCGCCAAGGCGCAAAAATTCTGATAGCCAGGAAGATTTGTTCCTACCTCAAAACGCTGGTATTGCCGCCATGTAATACCAATCGCCTCTGCGACTTGCGCCTGTGTTTCATTCTTTTCCGTTCTTAAGCTACGCAGCCGTTCTTGCAAAATCATAAATTACCTCCTTGACATGACACGTCCGTCATGTTAGAATGATATATGACGTTCACGTCATACGCAGAAGGGAGATGAAAAAATGACTGATTTCATGGACTGGCTGTACTTCCACTACATCCTGCCAGTATTACAGGAAGAACCTAAAGGCGAATACGAAGAACATATCCGCAAGCTGGAAAGCCTGCTGGATATCCCTCAGTCAACAAATCTAGAAATGGCTGTGGAGTTCTACGCCAGCACAGCCTTCCGTCTGGGGCTACGCACAGGCCTGTCCCTGCGGCAGCTGCTGGCGGAAGAATAGCCCCTACTCCTCCCAAGGCTCCTTCGGCTCTGCCCAGCCCTCGATATAGGGCTTCACTGTGCCGATGGCCTTGGGGTTGCACACGGCTACCACGTCGATGGTCTCAGCGTACTCCACGCTCTCCACCTTCGCCTCCCGGTACAGCAGGTCCAGCAGGCCGCCCTTGTCGTAGGGCAGATGCAGCGTCACCCGGCGGGTGCCCTTGTCCAGGAGCTTGTCGATGGCCTGGAGGAGGCTGTCCACCCCCTCCCCCGTCTTCGCGGAGATATTGACGGAATCTTCCCCATGGGGCCGAATATCCCCCCAGAAGAGGTCCGATTTGTTATAGACCCGCAGGCAGGGTGTTTGCTCCGCCCCCAGCTCGGCGATCAGGCTGTCCACGATCTGGGCCTGCTCCTGCCAATGGGGGTTGGAGATGTCGATCACATGGAGCAGCAGGTCGGCGTACTCCAACTCCTCCAGCGTGGCCTTGAAAGCATCCACCAGCTGATGCGGCAGCTTGCGGATAAATCCCACCGTGTCGCTGATCACCACGTCCAGGGTATCGCTGACCGTCAGCAGGCGGCTGGTGGTGTCCAGCGTATCGAAGAGCCGGTCGTTGGCGGGGATGCCCGCGCCGGTGAGGGCGTTGAGGAGGGTGGACTTCCCCGCGTTGGTATAGCCCACGATGGCCACTACGGGGATCTCGTTCTTCATCCGCCGCTGGCGCTGGGTGCCCCGAACGCGGCGGACCTCCTCCAGCTCCTCCTTCAGCTTGTCGATCTTCCGGTGGATGTGGCGGCGGTCGGTCTCCAGCTGGGTCTCGCCGGGGCCCTTGGAGCCGATGGGGCCCTTGCCGCTGGTGCCCGCCTGACGCTCCAGGTGGGTCCACATGCCCGTCAAACGGGGCAGCAGGTATTGATACTGGGCCAGCTCCACCTGGAGGCGGCCCTCCCTGGTCCGGGCCCGCTGGGCAAAGATGTCCAGGATCAGGGCGCTGCGGTCCAGGACCTGGACGCCCAGCTCCTCCGTCAGTACGCGCATCTGGGAAGGGCTGAGGTCGTTGTCAAAGATGACGGTGGTGGCCTCCGTTACCTTCACCAGCTCCTTGATCTCCGTTACCTTGCCCTCGCCGATGAAGGTCCGGGGATCCGGAGCGGCCCGGTTTTGCAGCACCGAGACGGCGGCTTCGCCGCCGGCGGTCTCCACCAGGGCCTCCAGCTCCTCCATGGACTCCTCGTCGGCGTTGTCTTTTGCATCCAGCCGGGGGCTGGAGAGCCCCGCCAGAATGGCAATGTCTCTGGGCTTCGTCAGTTCTGTTTGTTCTCTCATAGATTTCCTTTTTTATTCGTTTATTTTTCGTGGTCCAGGTAGACCCTGGAACCGGTAGCCCCCTTTTGGCCCTGGTACTTCCCGCGGTAGGGGTGCAGGGCCGGGGTGTCCATCCGGGCGAAGACCAGCTGGCCTACCCGGCGTCCGGACTGAAGCTTGATGGCGCAGCGGTTGGCGTTGAAGAGCTCCAGCGTGATCTCCCCCTCGAAGCCGGGGTCTACCCAGCCCGCGTTCTGGATGAACAGGCCCATCCGCCCCAGGGAGCTGCGGCCTTCCACGAAGGCGGTCAGATCGTCCGGGAGGACGAAGTACTCCATGGTGGTAGCCAGGATGAACTGCCCGGGCAGGAGGACGTAGGTATCGCTCTGGATGGTCTTGTAGGTGATCTCCTGATCCATGGTGATGACCCCGGAGGGGGAGTCTTCGATCACGGAAAAGGTGTTGCCCAGGCGGATGTCTACGCTGGCGGGCTGGATCTGTCCTTTTTCCAGAGGGGAGATCGATAGGGATCGGTTTTCCAGCTGGGTGAGGATCGCTTGGTCGGAGAGGATCATGGCTTTCTCCTTCTTTCTTATAGTATAACCCAAACGGGGGCGATTTGCAATATATTGGCGGCCCTGCGGGCCGCCTCCGCTTTTTTCTTTTCGATAGCTCGGGACCTGCGCGGCCCCGGACTCCGCGCCTACTTTTGCCCCGCGGCAAAAGTAGGCAAAAACGCGCCAGAACCAATGGTTCTGGACTCGTTGAAATTACGGGGGTAATTATTTTCGCTACGACCTTTAGATCGTTGTTCTATCTCCAGTACATTTTGCCGATGCCGGTGCTTACTTCTGCGCACAGTTCTGCCGATGGTGCCGGTTGCCGCGCGACACGCGGCACGGGGATCTGGCGTGGGGGTGCCATTTCGAGGGCCTGCCCCGTTTTGCCAGAGGCAATGGCGATGGCCGGACACTGGTTAAAGAAGCGGCGCAGCAGTAAGCACTCCCGATAGGACTCGTGGGTAGCCACAGAAGACCGGCACATCTGGGGTACACTAACGACAGAATAGGCAAGCCAGGTCACAGCGTCAATAAACTCCCCCGCAATAAAGGTGGATCCTTAAGGAACGTAGTTCCTTAAGCCCGCTTTTGCCTACTTTTCGCGGGCACGAAAAGTAGGTCCAGGGTCCGGGGGCGGATAGCCCCCGGGGCAGCGAATAGAAACAAGCGGACGCGGCGCACAGCGCCGCAGATAAAAAGAGCCGTCCCGCAGACGCGGAACGGCTCTCCCGTAATGCAATTACTTAAGGCCAAACTTCTTGTTGAACTTGGCAACACGTCCGCCGGTATCGACCAGCTTCTGCTTGCCCGTGAAGAAGGGGTGA
>CAJTVO010000039.1 GCA_910579485.1 uncultured Oscillospiraceae bacterium
GACCCTGGGCTACGGCAAGGCCGGCGAGTTCGCCGATCCTAAGGGCTGGGAGCTCCAGACCGCCGCTATCGCTGAGCGCGAGGGCATCCTGAAGAACGTCACCGGTGGTGACTTCGGCGCTCCCGCTCCCCGTCAGATGGTCGCCGAGATCCTGTTCCGCGGCCTGCTGACCGACACGGTCGAGTACAGCGCTCTGACCCCCGGCGGCTATACCAAGGGCGAGACCCTGGGTATGCGCGAGTTCAAGCTGGAGGAGATCGAGGGCGTCATCGTCGGCAACGAGTTTGCCGATCTGAACAGCAACCAGGTCCTGGCCGAGGGCAAGACCGCCCTGCAGGTCGAGGGCGAGGATGCTCCCCGCACCCTGAACATCACCTCCCTGCTGACCGACGTCGGCGAGAGCCGCCTGGTCTATACCCAGAACACCAGCAAGGTCCTGTCTCTGGCCGATACCGGCAAGAACAAGGTCACCGAGTTTGGTCACGCCTGCGACATCAGCACCCCCAGCAAGTTCAACGACGTTGCTGAGATGCCTGCCGCCAGTGACATTGAGTACTATCGCAACTTTGACCGCGCCGGTTATTGGACCTCCGATTACCGCATTGAGTATGAGCTGACGAATACGACGAGTACCGCTTGGGTTGGCGATACCCAGCCCGACCTGTTTGTTGGCAATGAGGGCAGATGGACGTTCACTAACCCCGATGGCCTTGGTAACCCCACTGCTGCCTCTCGGTGGACCTACCACAAGCTGATCCCTGCCACGGATGAGATCACCAGTGTGGATTATGACAACATTCGGGATATCTTCTACTGGTCTAACGGTCGGGATACCGGCGGCGTGGCCGACCCTGATCGCGACACCTTCTATCCCTACTCCGGCAAGGTGTATGTCGGCACCCAGACCACCAAGGACATCTCCGATGAGATCTCCTGGAGCGCGTTCCTTGACAAGTACATCAACGATGAGCGCTATGACGTCAATTGGAACATTTCCTACAACGGCGATTGGGTCAAATTCGTCGATAACGACGGCGACGGCCAGTGCGACTATGCCTTCCGCACCTTGGCATTCCTGGACGAAGTCGTTGGCACCTATAAGACCAAGGACGGCGACACCGTCATGCAGTACAACAGCTTCGACGATCTGGAGCGTCCCGAAGGCTACACCGTCCGCTACATGGACAAGGCTGAGCCCGTGGAGCGCGACGTGGAGATCGAGGACAAGGTCATTGTTGCCTGGATCGACAACCAGTACCTGATCGGCCATGCTGACAGCGTGACCAAGACCGTCAACAAGTACAACTGGAAGGACGATATCATCACCACCACCGACGGTGACGAGTACGGCCAGTCCCAGATCGGCAACGCCACCGACATGATGCAGTGGCTCTCCGACATGGACGAGAAGACCGAGTACGTCATGTACCTGGATTCCTTCGGCTATGTCCGCGCCTTTGAGCTGCCCGGCGGCACCAACTATGCCCTGGTCACCGAGCTCTACTACACCAACGCCAACATCGGCAATCTGGTCCAGAATTGGCCCATGACCGTCGAGCTGTGGAACGGTGAAGAGGGCAAGGACGAGTACAGCGTCAACAACAGCAATCCCTTCAACGTGAATGTGAGCCGCGGCGACTACAACCTCGATAAGCCCTTCACCGAGGTCCGGAGCATTGCCTCTGACCGCAGCTACTACAACTGGCTGCAGCCCGCTATTGCTCACCTGGGCGTTGGCCGGGAAGGCTTCGGCCCCACCTTCGGCACCGCTGCGAACGGCACTGCGAGCATCAACGACGCCACCCAGTACATCTTCTGGAACAAGAACTACCAGTTGGTGAACACCATTACTAATCTGAATGACAGCGCTGAGTTTAACTACGGCACCCAGAGCATCGACGGTGCAGACCGTAACCCCACCACCAGCTACACCAACGTGGCGATCGCCAACATCGGTGACGGCACCGCCGACATCAAGGGCGCTGCCCAGCTGAAGCTGAACCGCAACGGTCAGATTATGGCGTGGCCCGGTCAGGGTGGTGACACCGACGGCATCTACAATAACGCTGGCGAGACTCCTCGCTATGCCGTGGATTACATCCAGCTGACCACCGATGACGTGGCCGCCGGTCAGGTCCGCTATCCCATCGCCGATGATCCTGTTGGCAACGAAGCCGCCAACAACTATTATGTGAACGCGGTCCACGACACCGAGTTCTATGTTGTTTACAACGGCGACGTGTTCTACACCAAGGACTACGCCAATATGATCAAGCTGACCAACAAGGACAACGTGATCCACGCCGCTTACGCCGTGGCCCGCGACACCTCCGCCGACAACGCCGACAAGCCCTACTGGGTCGCCGACGTCATCGTCTACGAGGTCCAGACGCTGCCCGAGGCTGAGTCCGCCACCAGCATCTCCCTGGCTTACTACAATCCCAGCCGCACCACCGGCAACGTCCAGCTGCTGGAGACCCTGAACAGCAAGTCCGAGGATCCCATGATCAACATTGTTCCCAAGCCCGAGGGCTGGAACGCTGAGAAGGGTTCCTTCGGCAACTACAGCGGCTACGGCTTCTATGAGCTGATCAACGAGACCCTGCTGGAGACCGGCGAGCTGGCCGCCAGCAAGATCAAGCCGATCGTCAAGGACTTTAACAGCAAGGGCATCTATGCCGGTACCCTCACCCGTGAGGTCCGTATCGCCACTGACGGTTCTTACATTGATGTGAACCTCACCGGCGCTACCAATGCCGACGGCACCTTGAAGACCGAGGCTTCCGTCAAGATCCTCAGCAACATCTACAGCATCACCCAGGATACCAAGCTGAGCAGCAGCAACGGTTACTTCAATGAGGCCGAGGTGCTGCAGTACAGCAACGTGAACTGGAGCGAAGTCCAGGCTGGCGACCGTGTGATCTGGGTCGGCGGCGGCGCTGGCAAGGATGTCAGCAAGGCTTCCTTCATCGTTGATCTGAGCCACGGCGAGAATCCCGCTACCAGCTACGACAACACCATTTACAACACCACCGCTGCGTTCCTGGGCTGGCGGAATGTTGATCCCAGTGTGGCGAACAGTTGGAACCCCGCTCCCGCTGAGGCCTCTATCACCGGCCCCTTCGCGGGAAGCAACCTGATCGACGTTACCGGCGACGCGAACCGTCAGTTCGCCAACTGGCCTCTGTGGGCTGCCATCGCCAAGGAGCAGGCAGACAACTACGACGGCAAGTATACCTTCACCTACAAGGTGATCGACGAGGCCGGCAATGACATCACTGACGAGGTTCTGGCTGTGGCTGACGCGAGCATCACGCCTGCCGACATCCTGAAGCGTCTCGCTGGTGACGGCGTGACCATCAATTGGGTCAACGAAAAATACAACGTTCTGAACATGAGCGTCTCGAACAAGACAGCGGACGGCGATCCCACCGCGATCTGCACCTATGACGGCACCGATTGGAAGCTGACCGACATTAAGGACAACGTTGAGGTCACCATCAAGGCTGCCAAGAAGGTCGAGACCGTTAGGATCACCATTAAGAGTAGTGGTCTGCCCACCGATGCTGGCTGGACGGATAAGACCGTTGATGTCCCCGTCACTGGTCTGACGGAGATCGATCTGACTGCGGCTGGCTACGTGTTCCCCGGCTATGAGATCGCTGCCGCGCCCACTGGCACGACGGGCTCCGGAACCCTGACCACTGTTCCCGTCGCTCCCGGCGCTGGCGATCCTGCGACCAAGCTGACCATTACCACGCCCACTCAGGACAGCGATGTAACACTGACCTACTCGGCTGTGGGCCTGAGCCTGACTCCCACCCTCACCACTATGGGTGCTGGTGTGACTGTCACCCAGGACATCGCTGCTGACCAGCTGGTCACCGCTGCTGGCGCTACTGGTACCGTTGTGACTAACGGCGCCGTGACCAGCGCCACCAACACGCTGACTACGGCTGGCGGCCTCACCACTGGCGAGTCCCTGATTTATGGTGGTAAGGTCACCCTGAAGTGGACCGGCGCGGCCAACACCACTTACGCGGTGAGCGGAGACAGGAATTGCGCTTACGAATGGAAGTCCCAGGTCGTGGGCGGTGCTCACTCCCTGGAGGTCACCGTCAACGGTGCCGCGGCCCTGACCATCACTGGCACTGCCGAGCCTCTGACGACCATTGGTGTGTCCGGTACCAACGTTACCTTCAAGCAGGCTGACGGAACGACCAATCTGACCGGTACCGTGGTTCTGGTGAAGGATGCCGCCGCTATGGACATCAAGGTGGCTGCCGATGCTGGCTACCGGATCGGCGAAGTGACTTACCAGAAGGCTGGCAGCGCTCCTGTTACCATGAGGCTCAAGGACGGTACGACCGATACGTATGAGCTTCCCGAGTCTGTGTTTGAGACTGAAGGCGCCCTCACCGTTCGCGCCACCGCTATCGATACTACTGGTGAGGATATCCAGTTCTCGACGGACGTTGCGGCTGCCGATGGTACGGTGAACTACGAGTATAAGAAATTCGGGTCTGATACCTGGGTGGCCGGAGGCAGTGCTCTGACTGCTACGGCCGCTGATACGGAGGTAACGCTGGCCGTGGGCGATCAGATTCGCTTCACCAGCACTGGGTCTGAGCTCGTAATTGCTGGCGCGAGTGGTGTGACCTTCGAAGAGAGCGGAACCGCTCTGGAGGGCTACACTGTGACCGTTACACTTACGGCTGTCGGCTCTGGCGCTGGAACCATCACTGCCAACGCGAAACCCTGAGCACGTACACCGCACAATCCCTTAACCGGGTTTGAGTAATTGAACCCACCCCCGGGGGCTTCGGCCCCCGGGGGACCCTGAAAAACCGGCCCCGTTACTTTGATTTTGGACGGGAGTCCGGAGGACGGTCCTGGGTCAGAGGATACGTCCGCTCCGGGGAGGTCCCCGGAGTGTCCCGGAACCCTTGGCGATTCCGGGATTGTATTTTTTGCAAGAACGTCCGCCATGCAGAGACATCCGTTTTTGGGACTGCAAAGCGCGGCGCAATCTGATTTGGAAAGAGAGAATGAATAGAACGTATCTTTAACTTTTACTTAAGAAAAGCGGGGATTTTGGTGGAACAGTCCTCCGGAGGCAAGTGTCCCGGTTTGATTTCCCGCTTGACAAACTGGCACAATTCTGATAACATGCACAGTATTACCAAGGAACAGCTTCCGCTCTCTCTTTTCAGAGCGCGCCGCTCCGATGCGCCGTCTCACGGAATTTCTGCGCAGGCAGTATATATTTGCAAAAAAAGCGCATAAAATAGTGAGGGGGAGAAATTTCTTGCCGTCAAAGAAAAAGAACGGTGAGGACCGCAGCTTTGGAGATTGGCTTGAGGATCTGCTTGATAAGCGTCCAGAGGTTGTGGTTTTTGTTTTGGTTATCGTGTTCGCTTTTACGGCTTTGGGCCCCTTTCTGGCGAGGGGAGATTTTTCCGATTTCCGGCAGCTGCTGAACGATGCGAGGGAAGCGCTGGTGAACGTGATCGGCGTTGTGTCCGTGCTGCTTGGCGTTTATGCAATACACCAGGCCACTTCGTTTCGGAACGAGAGCGCTGAGGAAAAAGCAAGGGACGACCTGAGACGGGAGAGGGAACAGCGGGCCCTGGAAAACGGGCTGACTGAGATTAAGAACCTTCTGAAAACCACGCTGACAGCGGTCGAGCAGACCAACGGGCTGATGACGTCCCGCGGCATGAATGGAGACAGCAGGAACCCAGGAACCGGGGGCGGCGGGAGCAGTCTCTCCGATCAGGATAGCGTTAAGAGCTAAGGAGGTGTCGGTGGTGTGCATGCAGTATGTGAATGGTACGGTAGAATTGTGCTACAATCTTCAGAAGCTGGACAGCGGCGCGGTTGGGGCGTATCTCAACCCGTTTGACGAGATAGCGGTGGACCTGGATGAAAACGGCTACCTGTCGACGCCGCCCTTTTGGGCGGTTGTCAGGACAAACGTCATCGGGTCTGCGTCTGATACGGGTGATCCGAAGACATCGGTAAGTCCTATTGGCCGGGGGGTAACTTTGGGATTTCGCCTTAATCTGACAAAGTGCTGTCCGGCGGTTGATGGAAAAAACAATTCGCTTGTGTTGGGTATGTTTGCCCTTGATATGGAGAAGGTCAAGAAAAATCAAGCGTGCTTTTCCTATGTGAATCATACTCAGCTTGTGGAGATACCCCCTTTGAAGCTGCCGGGAGACCATGGAGGATACGTCGTCAAGCTGGTTGTGCGGGAAATGAAGCCTGGAGAGGACCTGGAGAAAATGCGGAACTCGAACGATTTTTCCGTTCAGGCAATGACCTCTTTGTATTTCAAGAGGAGAGGGTATACTGTTCCCGGCGGCAGGCCGCAAACGGTCTAAATCATGTATGATTTTACATGATCATTCACGCGTCTGATCCAGCGTCAACATCTGACCACAATAGTTGGCCCCGGAGGCTTTGGCCTCCGGGGCTTTTTTACGCTTACGCTATTTTTCGATAGGAAGCAGAGTATTGTTATCGTGAAAAATCTAAGATTTGCACTGGCTTGAAGAGCGAAAGCAAAGTCCTTTTTGGTACGTTTTCTTTCAAGAAAACGTATCAGCGGAAAGCGATATAGGCGTAGGTGGTGCCATTCAGGTTTATTTGAGGCGCGATGACCCTATTGCCGGAGTGCAGGAGGGAAACCGTGAAGGACCCGTTCCCCACCGTCAGCCCCTGGGCGTCGACCCCCATCCCCGCCATGGCAAAGCCAGTAGGCCAGGAGGAGCCGGAGTAGTCCGCAGTGATCTGGTGGGCGACGATGACAAATCTGGGCGTGAACCCCAGACTGACCGTCAGCGTGCTCCCGTTTCCCACATAGGTCCCCAGCACATAGGGGAAATTGGAGGAGGAGAAAGCGGCGTTGGCCTTGCTGAGGGCGGAGTCGGCGGTCTTCTGAGCCTGGGCGGCGGCGGAAGCGGCCCGGCTGGCGGCATCGGAGGCGCTCTTGACGCCGCTGGCGGTCTCCGCCGCCGCGTCGGAGGCGGTCTTGTTCAGCCCGGCCTCCATGTCAACGCACATCTGGTTGAAGTCCGTGCGCATGATCCGGTCTGTCTCCTCCCACTGGGGCAGGTGGTACCTTTCTGTGTAGTTCATACAATGTTCTCCTTTTTATTTGTTTTGGAACGGCCAAAAACCGTTACACAGTACTGTGTAACGGAGGAGGAGTTGAACGAGGTCGTGCAACGGCAAATTGCACGAAAAAACGGCGGCGGGTGTTTTCGGCACCCGCCGCCGTACATGCAATTATACAGCCGCCTGCTCCAGTATCCGGATCAGTTTTGCCCGCGCGTCCAGCAGGACCTTTCCCTCCCGGGTATACTCCCGGAAGCTGGAGCACACCTCCCGGATCAGCGCCTCCGTCTCCTCCGGAGCCGCGCGGAGGGCCCGCGCCAGCAGCTCCCATTCCTCCACGCCGGAGCGCTGGGCCTCGAAGCGCATACTCCTCCACGGCCCCTCCGGGCCGGGGTAGACGATATGGGCGTCTCCCGCCGGGAGCAGGGCCCCCTTATGGGGACAGCAGGCGCTGTTCCAGATATCGTCCCCGATGTAATAGTTGAACCCCCAGTGGAGGAATCCGGACAGCCGGTACAGCGCCCCCATCCACATCACCGCCCGGCTGGCGGTCAGGGGCAGGTCCATGCTGCGGTTCATGATGGCCCCGGCAGGGAAGGCGCAGGTATAAAACCACATCTCCTCCCCCTCCGCCTTCAGGGCCTCGTAGGCGTCCCGCCACTTCTCATAGGTGTCCTGCTTGGGCACCCAGACGTCGATGCCGCCGCCCAGATTGGTGGTCTCCACCGCGTCGATGATGGGGACCCCCGGCAAAAACTTCCGGCACATCCCCGCCAGCACCCGGTAGGTCTTGTCGTTGTAGGTCTGGGGCTCGTCCGCCAGGGCCTGGGCCATGCGCCCCTGCCAGCCGTTGTCCTCGATGACCTGCCGCCACTGGCGGAAGTACTTCTGCATTTGCAGGTATCCCTCCGGCGTGGTGACGCCGGTCTTCTGGTCCCAGTTGGGGTAGTACTCCCCGTCGTCCCAGTCGTGCCAGTGGGCGATGTGCCCTCCGCACAGCCAGGGCGCGTCCTCCTCCGCGGCGATCTGTCCCGCCCGCCGGGCCAGGGTGAAGTCGAAGCCCGTCAGCTTCCCCTCCTCGAACACCGCCTCCCCCGGCGGCAGGAGGATATGGGTACACCGCATATCCAGCTCCGCCCGGACATACTGCCGGAACAGCGCCCAATAGGCCTCGCTCCCCTTCTCCACGCCGTGCTGGGCCGCAAGGTTGTCGTAGTCGAAGAAGTTCAGCACCCCGACCGCCCCCTTGCCGGGAGCCGGGACCTCCGCTCCGCTGACCCGGCACCGCACGGGGACCGCCTCCCGGTCCGTCAGGAGCAGCTTCCCGGTGTACGTCCCCGGGGCGGTTTGGGCGGCGGCCTCCACGGAGAGATACAGTGCCGCGCGGCCCTCCGGCAGCGGGCCGTCCAGGGGGCGCAGGGCGTCGTAGACCTGGAAGGGCGCCCTCCGGGTCACGAAATCCCGGCAGCTTTCGTAGTCCGTGGTGGTCATCAGCGTGGCGGAGGTGTTCTCGTTGACCCCCACCGGCAGCAGCTGGAACAGCCGGACCTCCGGCCCCGGGTCCCCCTCCCAAACGAACCGGGGGGCCGTCCCCGCCGGGAGGTCGCACAGGAGCTGGGCGGCCCCGTGTCCGCCCCGGGGCGCAAGGAGTTCGACGGCCTGTTCCCCGCTGTGGGCGGAATCGGGGAACAGCCAATCGGCATCGGTAAAAACGGAATACTGCATCATGATATCCTCTCTTTTTATTCTTCTTCCGGTCCTATGGCGGGGAGCAGGACCGTCACCTTCGTCCCCTCTCCCAGGACGCTCTCGCAAAACAAGCCGTAGGGCTCGCCGTACACGATCCGCAGCCGGTCGCAGATGTTGCGTACGCCGTAGCCGCCCTCCGTATCCCAGCCGCCGGGCGGCGCGGGGGAAAAGTTGGCCAGCCGGGCGGCCTCGTCCATCCCCACCCCGTCGTCCTCGATGGTGATGCGGATACGGTCCCCCTCCCGCCGTGTGCGGACCAGGATGGTCCCGGTCTTGGAGGGCTTTTCAAAGATGCCGTGGATCATGGCGTTCTCGATCAGCGGCTGCAGGATGATCTTGATGACCTGGCACCGCCCCGCGTCCTCGTCCAGCTGCCACTCCACCCGCACCCGGTCGTCAAAGCGCATGTTCTGGATGTCCACGTACAGCTGGGCGTGCCGGATCTCCTCCGCCAGCGGGATGACCTCCCGCCCCCGGCTGAGGGACGCCCGGTAGAACTGCCCCAGGGAGCGCACCATCCGGCTGATCTCCGGCACGTTCCGGGCGATGGCGGTGCAGTTGATGAGGTCCAGGGAGTTGTAGAGGAAGTGGGGGTTGATCTGGGCCTGGAGGGCCTTCAGCTCCAGGTGCTTGATCTGCCGGGCGTACTCCACCCGCTCCTCCATGAGTCCGTCCATGCGGTCCATCATCCGGTCGAAGCCCCTCATGAGCTGGGCGATCTCGTCGTCCCCCTCGGGCTTGAGCCGGGGGCGCACGTCCCCCTGCTCCACCGCCTCCATAGTCTTGGCGAACAGGGAGACCCGGTTCAGGGTGGACTGGCTGATGGCGTAGGCCATCAGATAGGCCGCCACCCCCAGGGCCACCACCACCGCCAGCATCTCCAGCCGCAGCTCCGTGCTGAGCCGGAACACCCCGGCGGCGGGCAGGACGCTGGCCATCCGCCAGTCCATCCCCTCCAGGTCCCGGCACTGGGCGTAGTAGCGCTGTCCCTCCCATTCCACGGGCTCCCAGCCGCCGCCGGAGGCCGGGAGGCGTCCGGCGAGGTCCGTCCACGCCTCCGCCGCGCGCCCGCCCTCGGAGGCGCACAGCACCTGATCCCCCCGCAGGAGCATCAGCGCCCCGTGCTCCACCACCGGCGGCGCGTTGAGGTATTGCAGGATATAGGCCGCGTCCGTGTCCGCCCGCAGGATTGCCAGGGGCTCCAGCACGGCCCTGGGGTTGTAGATCACCCGCATGGCGGCGAACCGCTGCCGCTCCGCCTCCGGCTGGTCGGAGAGATCCGCCGGGGCGAACCAGCTCCGCCCCCCTCCGCCGGTGACGGCCTCATACCAGCCGCTGCCCGCCGCCTCTCCGGCCTGCATGATGCTGCTGCGCCCGGAGGTATACAGATATCCGTTGTCCACGTACAGCCGGATCTGGGCCACCCCGGAGAGCTTCCGCAGATGCTGGAAGGTCAGCTCCAGCTGGTCGGAATCCTCCAGCCGCTTGATGTAGGAAAAATCCGCCGGGTCGTTGGAGGCCATGGCGTACACCAGCGGGTCCGCCGCCAGGATGTCCAGCACCTCGTCCAGCGTGTCCAGCGCCTGCTGCACGGAGGCCGCGGAGCTGTCAAAGGCGTTCTGGGCCGCCGACAGCGTCTGCTCCCGGGCCGTGCCGCGGATGCGGGAATAGGCGTAGATCGTAAACAGCCCCAGCGGCAGCACCAACAGCAGGAAGTAGACGCACAGCAGCTTCGTTTTCAGTTTTCCCCGCTCCGGGGAGATCCATCGTGATCGTTTCATGACCGCCGCCTCAGATCTCGCGGTGCTTTTCCCGGTACTCCTTGGGCGTGAGCCCCGTCTCCCGGGTAAACAGCTTGGCGAAATATTTTCCGTCTGAATAGCCCACCGTCCGGGCCACCTCGTAGAGCTTCCGTTCCGACTGGGCCAGGAGCTTTTTCGCCTGGCTTATCCGCATTTCCGTCAGCCGCTGGTTGACGGTCTTGCCGCAGCTCTTCTTATAGGCGGCGCACAGGTAGGCGGTGGTGTACCCCAGCTCTCCGGCCACGTCCTGGACCGCCAGCGTGCAGTCCGCGTACCACCGGGCCAGGATCTGCTCCACCCGCGCGGCGATGTCCGTCTCCTTGGGCTCCGCCGTGGAAAAGTAGTCCCTGGCGGTCTGGAGCAGGACGCCCCACAGCTGCTCCGGCGTCTCCTGCTTCACGGCGGAGTACAGCAAAAAGTCCGCCCGCCGGGTGACCGCCGTCACGTTGTAGGCCTCCGCCGCGTTGAGGAAGAGGAACACGATCTGACAGTAGATGTGACGCAGATACTCCGGGTCCAGCCCCGGGCGGCGGGCCAGGTCCCGATAGAGGCGGCTCAGCGCCGCCTCCGTCTTCTCCTTCTCCCGATGCCGGATCCACCCGCCCAGCTCCGTCAGCCGCCTGCCGTCCTCCGCTTGTCCGTCCGGGCCCTCCGCCCCGTCTTCCGGGGAGGCCGCCAGCAGCGCCTGGGGCGTGAAGCGCTCCCGCTGGCGCCGCTCCTCCACGATCTCCCGCAGCACCTGGGTCAGCTCCTCCAGATCGATGGGCTTTTCCACATAGCTGACGGCCTTCAGCCGGATGGCCCCCTTCAGGTACTCCTTGTCCGAGTACCCGCTGAGGAACACCACCTGGCACCCGGGGCAGAAGGAGCGGATGGCCTCCGCCGCCTCCAGCCCCGTCTTCCGTGGCATCTTCACGTCACTGATGAGGATGTCCGGGCGGCAGGCTCTGGCCTGCTCCACCGTCTCGTCCCCGTCGGAGGCCTCCACGATCTCCGTCACGCCCAGCTCCGCCCAGGGCAGATGCTCCCTGAGCACCATCCGGGGCATCGTCTCGTCGTCCGCAATCAAAACCGTCAGTCCCATGCGCCGTCCTCCCTGCGTTTCTTTATGACAATCATACACAAAAACGGGGAAAATAGCAATGCGCTTCGATGCAAAATTCCCAGAAACCCCAAAACATCACAAGAATACCCTCCTTTCCATATTTCGTCCCGTTGTTTCCGGCGGGCATTTCTGTTAAGGTAAAGATACAAACGCACCGCGCGGCGGTCAAGGAGGGGGACGCATGTGAAGAAAAAAGAGAATTTGTTTTTGAAGGACCTGCGGCGGAACCGGGTAAAATGGCTGATGCTGGTCCCCGCCGCCCTTGTGGTCATCCTGATGTGCTACATTCCCATGACGGGCATCGTGCTGGCCTTCAAGTCGTACAACTACCACGACGGCATCTTCGGCAGCCCCTGGGTATGGTTGGAGAACTTTCGGTATTTCTTCCAGTCCGGCAAGGCCTGGACCACCACCCGCAACACCATCCTCTACAACCTGGCCTTCCTGTGCGTGAACACCGTGCTGCAGATATCCTGCGCCATCATGCTCAGCGAGGTGATCGGCAAGAAGTTCAAGCGGATCACCCAGTCCGTCATGTTCCTGCCCTACTTCATCTCCTGGGTGGTGGTGGGCGCCTTCGTCTACAACCTGTTCAACTACGAGTTCGGCGCGGTGAATACCTTCCTGAAGGGCTTGGGCCTGGACCCCGTTGACATCTACTCCAACAAAGGCGCGTGGCCCTTCATCCTGGTGGCGTTCAGCGCCTTTAAGAACGTGGGGTACGGCACGGTGATGTACCTGGCCAGCATCGTCAACATCGACGACCACCTCTTCGAGGCGGCGGAGCTGGACGGGGCCAACATGTGGCAGAAGATCCGGCACATCACCATCCCCTGCATCCGGCCGACCATCGTCATCCTGTTCCTGCTGGCCATCGGCACCATCATGAAGGGCGACTTCCAGATGTTCTGGCAGGTGACGGGCAACAACCCCATGGTGCTGGAGACGACGGACGTGATCGATACCTATGTGACCCGCTCTCTGCTGACGCTCCAGGAGTTCGGCATGACCAGCGCCGCCGGTCTGTACCAGTCGGGCATTTCCTTCGTGCTGGTCCTGATCGCCAACCGCCTGGTGAAAAAGGTGGAGCCGGACTACGCGCTGTTCTGACAGGCGGAAGGAGGATACGATGCGCAAACTGAAAGACGCCAACGGCAGGCCCATGGGCCGGGACCGGATCATCTTCAACGTGATCTCCTATGTCCTGCTGACCCTGCTCTCCCTGATCTGCCTGCTGCCCTTCCTGCTGGTCGTCAGCGGCTCCTTTTCCGACCAGCAGTCCATCCAGCTCTACGGCTACCAGCTGATCCCCAGGAGCTTCTCCCTGGACGCCTATAGGATGCTCTTCCGCATCCCCGGCGAGCTCCTCCAGGCCTACGGAGTCACCATCTTCGTCACCCTGACGGGCACCCTCCTGGGACTGCTGTTTACCAGCATGGCCGCCTTCGTGCTGGCCAACAAGGACTTCCGCTACCGCTACCAGGTGTCGTTTTTCTTCTACTTCACCTCCATCTTCGGCGGCGGGCTGGTGCCCTGGTACATCTTTAACACCAAGTACCTGCATTTCCATAACAGCGTTATTTCCCTTATTGTTCCCACGCTCATCAATGTGACCTATCTGCTGATCCTGAAAAGCTACATGATGAACATCCCCCAGGAGCTCTACGAGTCCGCCCGTCTGGACGGCGCCGGGGACTGGACCATCTACTGGCAGGTGGCCATGCCTCTGTGCAAGGCGGGGCTGGCCACAGTGGGCCTATTCATCGCCCTGAACTACTGGAACGACTGGTACAACGCCATGCTCTTCCTGGACGAGGGCCGCAGGGATCTGTACCCCCTGCAATACTTCCTGAACAACATCCTGACCAAGGCCCAGGCCCTCAACGCCGCCGCCGCCCGCAGCGGCATCCCCGCCAGCGACGTGCCCAGCGAGCCCATGAAGCTGGCCATGACCGTCGTTGCCACCGGCCCCATCGTCCTGCTGTATCCCTTCCTGCAAAAGTATTTCGTAAAGGGCGTCACCATCGGCGCGGTGAAGGGGTGATCCTTTTTCTTGAAAGAAAAAGGACCAAAAAGAACTTTAAGTTCGAGACCGGAGCCGCTGCCGCACCAGGATCTCCGCCCGGTAACGAAACCGCGATTTTGTGCTGGGCTTGTAAGAGAGCCGTTTGTTCCGGCTGAAAATTCGCAAGAATTTTATCAGTAAATGCCACGATGAAAAAGAGGAGGAAAAACTATGAAACGCAAGACCAACCGCATTTTGTCACTGCTGCTGGCCCTCATCATGTGCGTAGGCGTCCTGACCGCCTGCGGCGGCGGCGATACGCCCGCCCAGAAGGACCCCGCGCCCCCCGCCAACACCGACACCGATAAGGCTCCCGACACCCAGCCCTCTGAGCCTTCCGAACCCGCCGGCCCCGATATCTCCAAGGCCGTCACCCTGACCATGTACCTCATCGGTGACCGTCCCGTGGACAACGACGAAGTTTTTGAGAAGATCAACGAGCGCCTGAAGGCCGAGATCAACGCCACCATCGACGTGAAGTTCATGAGCTGGAGCGAGTACGAGAGCAAGTACCCCCTGATCTTCGCCTCCGGCGAGGAGTGGGACATCATCTATACCGCCGACTGGTGCTTCTACAACGCCCAGGCCACCAAGCAGGGCTTCTGGGAGATCACCCGGGAGGACCTGGAGACCTACGCCCCCATGACCGCCGAGACCATGTACCCCGAGGCCTGGGAGCAGGCCAAGGTGGGCGGCAAGGTCTACATGCTGCCCATGAACTATAAGGAGATCACCTCCTATGTCTACATGGCCCGGGGCGATTTGATGGACAAGTACAACATCACCTCCGTCTCCTCCCTGGACGAGGCCGAGGCGTACATGGACGCCATCGTCCAGAACGAGCCCGGCATGATCCCCCTGGACGTGGGCTCCGACTATGACAAGCAGTTCGTCTTCGACCGCATGTGGAAGCAGGCCAGCCGTCAGGCCGGTCTCACCGAGGTAGGCCCCTGGCAGGTGATGGCCTGCACCAAGGAGGACGAGAGCGCCGCCAACGTGACCGGACACTACGATCAGGACATCTTCGAGGAGGTTGTGACCCGTCTGAAGGACTGGAAGGACCGGGGCTTCTGGAGCAAGAACGCCGTGGTCAACACCCAGAACAACACCGAGAGCTTCCAGGCCGGCCGTTCCGCCCTGGCTCTGATGAACGCCAACACCGCCAAGAGCGTCTATGCCGCCGTTACCGCCGACCATCCCGAGTGGGACGTCCGGGTCTTCGACGCCCAGGAGGACGCGCCTCCCGTGCTGAACTCCTACCTGGCCAACGGCATGAGCATTTTCTCCAAGTCCCAGCATCCCGAGCGCGCCCTGATGGCGCTGGACTATCTGCGCAACGACAAGGAAGTCAACAGCCTCTTCTGCTACGGCATCGAGGGCAAGCATTGGGAAGCCTCCGGCGACAACGCCCTGGTGTCCCTGCCTGACAGCGCCAACTATGCCTACGACAGCAACTGCAACTGGGGCGTCCGCAGCGACGACAACTGGCGCGTCATCGAGGGCGGTATCCCCAATCTGCCCGAGCTGACCGCCAAGTGGCAGGAGTCCGCCCGCAGCAGCCTGTTCCAGACCTTCGTTTTCGACGATGCCGAGGTGAAGAACGAGATCGCCGCCATGGGCGAGATCTTCAATACGGATTATAAGCTCCTGACCCTTGGCTTTACTGACGATCCTGCCGGTGACATCGCCAGGCTGCGCGACAAGATGGAGGCCGCCGGCGCGAACAAGGTCTACGCCGCCCTCCAGGATCAGGCCAACGCTTTCCTGGCCGCGAACTGAATCTTTTAGCCTGAACGAAACGGGCGGAGGCATTGCCTCCGCCCGTTTTTGGCGCTCTGAATTGCAACATCCGATCGCGGCATACTACCAAGACTTGGATCAATTGCTCTCAATAAACTCGACCTCGACCTGCAGATCAGGCACAGAGGGATTCCACTGTTTTACAAGGGACTCGATCATGCTCACAGCCGCCTTTTGGGATTCGTCATAAAATCTGCGGTCCTGCTTCATCGCGTCTTCTAACTTGATGCGGCCCTCCTTCAGCTGATTTTGCGACAGCTGAACGCCTTCCGCAACACTGCCATTGAAGAAGGGGAGAAACTCCACTCTTTTCCAGAATTGCTTACCCGTTCCCGATACCTTACACTCCGTCAGTACTGGCCTGGGGACCCGCACCAATATATATTGGCGCTCAGGATCTGTGATAAATTCCCCTGCCGCCAGATCGACCGTGAATACGCCTGTGCCTTGAACCTCCAGCCAGGAGATGGTCCTGTCATTTTTATCCGCATTCTTAATAACAAATTCGGAATCACTGACGGAGAGAACTTCCAGACGGGATACTTCTCTAGCGGCATCTACGGAAATTAAAGCATAATTGGAGACATGGTTCTGCTGTTCCGCAAAATTATATGCGGTTTGATAGCATCCGTCATATATATCTTGCCTCACTGTGTTAAAGGCACTTTTCATAAGGCATATTCCTACCATGATAAAGGCTGCTGTCAGGAGTACTACAGTGCCGACGATCAACAGCTGTTTTTTCCATGGAGAACAGTTTCGAAAGGTTATTTTCTTTTTAGGGGACGCTTCTTGATTTATGACCTCTAAATCACGATTCTTATCCATAAGATCAACCCTCCCCTCCTTCAAAAAAGCAGACTTCTACAGTGGTTCCGTCCTTGCAGATCGAATCGGTCAGCTGCTTGACCTGTCTCAGTGCAGAAGCCCGGGCTTGTTCCATCGGACCGTCGTCGCGAAGCATTTCTGCCTTCGCCTTTTGGTCGAGCTGCTCACGGGAATTGAGCCAGCCGGTATAACCATTTGCGGTGCTTCCGTTGCCCTTATACCACGGCGCTTTATATTCTGCGCCGTCAACCTTTTCTATGGAGCTGTCATCAATATAGACATCAAAATCCGGCTGTGGGATATGAATGAATATCTTACCGGATTCGGGGTCCCTTTTGGCCTCTGATTTTGCAAGGTCTACAGTAAATACACCTTCGCCATTAAAAGCAAATAATGCGGCGTAATCTGGATCGTTTTTCTTGTTTTCGGGCTGTATATAAAGGTCCGTGAGCTGCAGATTTATTAAAAGAACTTGGAGCTTCTGTGTTTCTTTTAATTTATTGACGAATATCGCAGAGGTATCCTCTGCGCTGAGCCCTTGAGCTGTTCCTTCGTCATATCCAGCAGCCAGTCCTTCTGTAACGCCATCAAATGAACCGACCGCCATACCGACGGAACTTCCGACCGCTGGCGCGATCAAAAACGCAAAAACAGCTGCGGCAACAGGTAAGAGAAACAGTGCCGCCTGACGGTGCATAGAGAACCAGAACAGTACATCGGAAAATTTGACAGATTTTTTCTTTCTCCGCTGCTTTGTGCGTTTCCGCTCCTCCTGCAGCTCAGGAACAGAAGTATCTTGCGGCTTTAATTCCGGATTCATAGTTTACCCCTCCTTTTTCTCAATTGTGATATAGTCGGAACGCTTGACCGTCCGGCCATCCAGAGATGCGTCTATGGAAATAGAACAGGTTTCTTTTTTATTGCTGAACACATTACTCACAAAACCGCCAATGCCTTCGCGGGTAATTTGGTAACCGGGATCGGTAAGAGTGTATTCCAGGATCAGTTTCTGCCCCTCGCGAACGCTGACTATACCGGAAACCACTTTGCCGTCCAGTTTATAAACGCATGTACCAAAGTCATCCGAGGTATCCAGCGTTACAGACCATATCTCTCGCGCCGGATGCTTGTCCAGAATCTTTTGATACTCCTTTTCCCATTTGGAATATGCCATCGTCTCCTTGTACACGCCGGTACTGGACTGCGCGCCTGCAATAGAGTAGCCCTGGTCCGGGACGATGGAGACCTCGACATTGCTGGAAGATTCCAGCACCTCGCCATCCTGCAATGCGCGCGGGGAGTCTCCGTCAACAAGATTCAGAGAAATCGACGCATTAGAGACTGTTTTTGTATGATAGGTAGAGACATCTACCTTGCCAACGGTGATCGTGATATCCTGATAGGAAATAGTCGAGGTAAAGAGCTGGTTATCGTTGTATAAGACGATCGGTTCCTCAATCGGCAAGTATGTAATGTATCGCGGTGTGAATTTGTGTTCAACACCCTTGTCGTCTTTTGCTATGATGTCCAGTTTCATCGCCTGACCATTGACGATGGTGTCTTCGGTCACCTTGAGTATAATGGGGCCGCCGGTCCCAATTTTATCTTTATCGATCTCTATATATCTGTCATTTTGACCCAACCATTCAAAGCTGCCCTTCTTCATTTGGGAATCATTATAGGCAAAAGGCGGGACTTGACCAGCAGACGAGGAAACAGCAAATTTTGCAGCTTCCATACTATCCTTCAAGATAACCTTCAATACCGGCTTGTGACCCTCGGATTCTGTAAACAAGGTATTGATATCTATTCCGATATCTACCGCTTGGTTGCTGCTTTGATCCGTGACGATATACTCTTTGCGGGCATCTGCGTTGATGATCCAACCGTTCCAACGATTATATTTCATGGAAATGACAGTCCCACAGCGTAGCTCGCATGTTTTCTCAGAAAGGACCTCTCCGTTGGCGGTATATTCTATGCTTCCGCCGGCAGGCGGCTGCGGGAGGCTGACGGTTATTTCCTCGTCCGGGTAGAAGCGGATAGCTTGTCTTATAACATCACTCATCGCGAGGGGGTCGGCCGCGTTGACGGAGACCTGGCCGGTCCCGGTCGGGTGCTGATATCCATCGTCCGGGATGGCTGTATAAGTGATGGTCTGTCCGTCCGGGATATAGCAGGGCTCTGCGATGCGAATGCCTGAAGAGGACTCAAATATGACCGTGCCGTGTTCGACTGTGTACTCAGATGGGTCGAATTGGAACATCCCCTCCAGCGAACGCAGTTCCACAGAATATTTTTCAATGGCGCTGTCGGCAAAAGCAGTCTCAAACCGGACCAAGCCCTTTTCGTGATAAAAACTGCCCGGCTCAGAAGAAACAAAATCGTACTCTTCCGCATTGTAGTGGAAATCGACCTCAAGGGGGTCAACGGGACTGACCTCTATTTTTGCGGAAGCAGTTTCCTGGCCGTTGACGATCCAGGTGCCGGACAGCTCCTGTTGACGGCCCATGCTGTCAATACAGTGATCCGTCAGCTCCAAGATGCGATCTTCGTATTTCCCCATAGGCGTTACAGATATTTCTGCCGCCGCAGGCTCTTCAGGCACGCACAATACGAGTGCGGAGCCCTCCGCGTCATTCCAGGAAAGCTCCTGCGCCCGTTTTCCATCGCCGTCATGCGCATACACGCAAAACCGGTCGAACTTATACCATTTGCTGCTGGGATGATCGCAGACCGGTTCTGAGGCGTAGATACGATCGCCGGGCATCAGATAGCATTGCTTGGTATCGATGGGCTTTTTCAAATCGGCATCCGCGTAATACTGGACATGGATATAGTTATTTTGAGCAAACGTTACATGGACGCTGCCCTCCGGAGGAAGAAACTCCGAAGCATCATCGAGCTCCCCGGCAATGTAGCTGCCATCCGCATCCAACTGCCCGTTGTTGGCCAGATCGATATAAGACTGGCACTCTTCATCCGAGATGATCCGGAAGAAGCGAAGTGTGTTGGCTTTCGCTTCTGCGGCAGAACATCCGGACAGTACCAGTACGGACAGAAGAGAAAGCGGGACGATGATTTTGCACGAGATATGGGCCAAAAATTTTGTTTTCATATCTTCCCTCCCTAAATGTGATAAAATCTGCGCAGTTGGCAATTATAATAGATTTCTGTACATATGTCAAATTATTGCATGGAGGACGCACAGCGCCGGCTCTTCCACCGAAGAGCGCCGCTGTGCGTCCGTGCTTGTTTTGCTGAAGTTCGATCAGCCGGGTTGCGTTTATTTACCAGACCATTGCTGAAATATCGATCGTATCGTGTTCCGGCCACCCAGGTACCGTTCGAACTTGAACGCTTTCGGAACGCCGGTTTTTAGATTATCCACATATGTATTGTTTATAAAAACGATCTCTCCGTCTTTTCTTAGCAGCAAGGTCAAGCATACTTGGCCGACGTCCTCGGAATAACGATTGGTGATCTCGCCGGTGATGGAATCGTTAAGGTCGCTGCTCCGTTCTGATATGTTGGATATTTCAAAATCAGTGGTCCGCGCACCGCTGTAATGCAATGTGCCGGTCGTCAGATCGGACCATTCTACATCGTAATAAATGACGGTGTCTTCGGTTATATCGTCTGAAAGCAACGAGAACATTCCGCAAAGCGTTATCGTATCTCCCGGCATGACGATGCTCCCCGTCTGATGGTCCGTCGTCAGGATACTGCCGTCTTTGTCCTTTACTGTGATAACGAGCTTTGGGAAGATGGCCGCCAAATCTTCGTTCGGATTATAGATCATTCCACAATAATTGATATATTCGGTACCACCCAACGAACTGCTTGGCGCAAATCCGTGATCGACCAGCTCCAGAGGAAGTATGGATGGGGTTTCATCCTCAACGTCAGCCTGAGAGGACTGCCCTGAGGTCGCCGCCGTATCGCTGTTATCCTGAGCGGCATCCTCCCATGGCTGAGAGGATGCAGATGAAACCGTGGTATCCACAATGACTGCGTTGGACACTTCCTCATACAGGATGATCCATGATCCGAATAACCCCGTCGCCTTGGTCACCCTCGCCGTGACAGTATCCCCTTCCTTGAGGGCGGGCCGTTCCTGCGGTACGAAGCACAGCCTGTCTCCGGCACTGACGTTGTACCCGATAAGCGCATCCGGATGCACCTCGGTAACAACGAATCGAACGACTTTTCCTTCCGGGTCCTCTCCGCTGCGGAGGGCGGACTCAAAAGCTTCTGCATCCGCATAATCGATCGGCACCTTAGGGCCGCCACATGCTGAAAGCGCTGCCACGATCGTAAGTACGAGGAATAAGCACACTGCCATTTGATGCTTTTTCATATTCTATTCTCCTCTATTCGTTTCGTTATATTGTTCGGGCTATATAAACTGCCTGCGCAATCATAGCTGCATGCAGTAAGCTTGCAAGGCTTCGGTGATAAATTGTACGGCTCCATCCCGCCCCAGGAGTGCGTTCAGAATGGGTTCCATTCCGCTTAACGTATGGATAAGACGGAACATGAGCAGGGTATGAGCCGGAGAGAGAGCGTGGTGCAGCCAAAGCGCGGCGCATAACTGGCGGACCTGCGCCTGCACGGCAGGATCATCAGGCGGGCGATCGGCCAATGCGCTCAACTCGTGCAGCGGGCCGCCGGGCGCCGCCTCTGAGAACTGCTCGTAGAGAAAGCGGCATAAAGAGTCTCTTTTCCCAGTCTTCCAGCGAAAAGCATCCTGACCCCAAGCGGTCCCCTCGGAGTAATTCGAGGAGTAATCGTTGATGTCAAATGTATCGACCGATATTTGCATGTGGTCCAGATACCGCAAAAACTCAGCCAGAAACAGCCGGTTTTCCAAACCATCCTTTTCCTTCGTCAATCGGTGGATCTGCTGTTCCAGGTCCTCTTGCCATCGGGAAAACGGGGCTGTGAGAAAGTCGCGAATGTTTTGGATGGAACAGCCCAAATTTTGGAGCAGCGAGATAGTCTGCACGACTTGGATATCTTTCTCGCTGTACAACCAATAGCCGCTCTCTGACTTCTGCGAAGGCCGCATGATGTCCCGCTCGGTGAAATACTTCAATTTCCTCTGTGGTATGCCGGTAAGTTTTGCCACTTCCCCGATGGTTTTTCCAAACTCTTTCATACTGCTCATGTTGACTTGCTCCTTTTCAAATTTATCTTGAGGGTGGCCGATATCGGCTGTCAAGCATTTTGCAAATGTTTTGGCCGCCGCCCTCTGTTAGAGGAAGTGTAATTTTTACGAATTTGAAGGAGCGTGATGGAAGAACCCCTCTCTTATTTCGGCGAGAAAATTTAGGAGCAGTCACAAGAGGGCATAGCCAGCAACTGGATTTGACTGACAAAAAGAAGGCAGTCCCCCTAACAGGAGACTGCCTTTGGCGATAGTACCTTATAAAATCTGCTTAGACTGCCTATTTAGCAGATGATTTTTATCATTCAGCGGTCAGCCCGGGAAGCACTCCGCTTCCCGGCATCCAGACCATCATACTGCGTCCCATCCACCGCTTCGCACCACTCGGTAGACGTCCCCTCGCCGGGACACTCCACCGCCACGTGGGAGAACCAGCTGTCCTCCGCCGCGCCGTGCCAGTGCTTTACCCCGGCGGGGATGGTCACCACATCCCCGGGCAGCAGCTCCCGGGCCTCCTGCCCCCAAGCCTGATACCACCCCCGGCCGCTGGTGCAGAGCAGGATCTGCCCGCCGCCCTTTGCCGCCTGATGGATATGCCAGTTGTTCCGGCACCCCGGCTCAAAGGTCACGTTGGCCATGTAGATGGTCTCCTTAGGGTCGGTCAGCGGTTTGAGATAGCTTCTGCCCGCAAAGTACCGCGCATACGCCTCGTTCGGCTCGCCCAGCCCGAACAGTCCGCCGTCGGCCCCGGCGTCGTCCTTATACACCTCCACCGCCGCCCGGAAGGCCGCCCAGGCGTTGGGCCACCCGGCATAAAAGGCCAGATGGGTCAGTATTTCAGCCATTTCCCCCTTGGTAACGCCGTTCTTCCTGGCGTTGACCAAGTGAAACTGAAAAGAGCTGTCCACCATCCCCTTGCTCACCAGCGCGGAAATGGTAAGGATCGAGCGCGTTTTCAGGGAAAGCTGTCCCGCCCGGGACCAGACTTCCCCGAAAAGGACGTCGTCGTTCAGCGCCGCGAACTGAGGTGCGAACGCCCCCAGCTGATCCCTGCCTGCCGTCTGCTTTACCATGTTGTATGCCTCCATTCCAACAGGCTGTCCGCCTGTTTTGATAGTTCCATCTTAACCCATGGACCAAGCTCCAAGTCAAGTTTTTTATTGCCCCAGGGACAAGGTGACGCGCACATCCCCGCCGCCCAGCAGCTCCCGCAGCTCTTCGGCGGATACGCCCTCGATCCGCCCCAGCCGGGTAAGGCTCCAAGTATTCGGGGCGTAGTAGATCACAAAGCGATCTCCCTGATAGAGGATCAGATCCCCGGCCCGGGTCGTGACATCCTCGTTATTTTCGGGAAGCTCGGCTCCCAGCGCCCCCACCTTCTCCATACCGGCGTAATCCTGCATGTCGATGGTCACCGGCCCCTCCGCCAGCAGCTCCCGCAGAGCGGCGGCAGAGGAATTATCCTCCAGCGAAGCCGTGAGGGCCGTATCGTCAATGGTAATGTGCAGCACGTCAGCGTCTCCTTCCATGGCTGCGGATTCCTTCCGGACCGTCAGCCCCAGCCCGTTTACCCATTCCTCTACCTCGCCGCGGGAAGCCCCGCCGGAGAACCGGCCGCCATCCAGCCACTCCGCCGAATCCGTCAGACCGTGAAGCGCCTCCGCGCTGGTCCCGATCCCGCTGCTGCCAGAGGTGCAAAACGGCACGATGGTCTTCCCGGCGAGGTCATACCCCTCCAAAAACGTGCTGACGATCCGCGGCGCCTGTCCCCACCAGATGGGGTACCCCAGGAACACCACGTCATACCGCCCCATATCCGCAATGCTCCCGGAAATGGCGGGCCGCGCGTCCGGATCGTTCTGCTCCCTGTTCGCGCGGCTGTTGCTGTCGTTGTAATTCAAATCGGCGGCGCTGTATGCCGTTTCCGCCGTGATCTCCCAGGTGTCAGCCCCCAAAATCTCCGCTAAATGTCCCGCAATATTTTCCGTATTGCCGGTATTCGAGAAGTAAGCTATCAAAATGCGTCCTTCCTCCGGCGCGGGCGCTGTCTCATGCCTCCGGGCGCAGGCCATCAGCGCCGCTGCGGCCTGCGCCCGGGTCGCGGGAACGGCGTCCCCGGTAAACCCCGGCATTTCCCCGGTCACATCCGCCTCCGTAAAGCGCCGGAAGATCAGAGCCAGCTGCTCCTGGGTGACCGCGTCGCCGCCGCCGAACAGCCCGCTGCCGTATCCGTTCACCAGTCTCTCGCTGGCCGCCCACCGGACGGCCTCGGTGTACCACTCCCCGTCCGGCACGTCAGAGAACCGCATCAAATAATTGACCACCGGACTTCCCTCCTGCCGCCAGAGGATAGCCGCCAGCTGGGCCCGCGTGAGCGTCCCTTCCGGCTCAAACTGCGTATCGGAAACGCCGCTCATCAGCCCCTTCTCCCGGCAGAACCGGACCGCTTCCGCGTACCAGGCGTCCTTCTCCACATCCGAAAACCCGCCCGTCTCCGCCGCCGCCGCCGGGAGAGCCAGCGCAAAGACCAGCGCCGCCGCAAGGGCGGGCATCAGCGCCGCAAACCGTTTTCCTGTCATTCGCATTGATCATATCTCCTTTTTTATTTTATGTCCGGACTGCTTTCCCTCACAGCCGCCGCTCCTCCAAAGCCTCAGGTGTCCATTATAAAACAGCCTCCTTAAAATATCAAATGCCTATGTTGAATAGCCTGTCATACCTGACGGCTATGACGACTCTATAGTACACTGGACCCACCGGCAAAAAAGGAGGTCGCCCTTATGGAATTGCGCGTTCTGCGCTACTTCCTCGCGGCAGCCCGTGAGGAGCGCATCTGCCGCGCGGCGGAATGCCTGCACCTCTCCCAGCCTACCCTGTCCCGCCAGCTGATGGATCTGGAGCAGGAGCTGGGAAAGACCCTGTTCATCCGGGGAAACCGCCGCATCATCCTGACCGAGGAGGATGCCGTCCTGTGCTTCCGCCCTCTGTCTCCCGCCGTCCGCGCCTATATGAGCGTCGCCTGGAAAAAATTCCAGGTCTTTTCCAAGGCGTCGGAGGAGTTTCTGGAGGAACTGCGGAAAAAGGAGCAGTGAAGCAGTATATCCCGCCAGATCCGGCAGATACTATCTCCAAGACACCTGGAAGGAGATGCACTATGGAAATTTCGAAGCAGGAGTACCAAAAATTCGTACAAGACCGGGCGAAGAGCTCCCCCATCGTCAAAAACTGCGCCCTGGCCTTCGCCATTGGCGGCGGCATCTGCGTGCTGGGCCAGGCCGTCATGGACGCTTGGACCGCCTTCGGCCTGGGCAAGACCGATGCCGGGACCGCTACTTCTATTACCCTGGTGTTCCTGTCGGTGCTGCTGACGGGCCTGAACCTGTATAATAAGCTGGGCCGCTACGGCGGCGCGGGCACCCTTGTCCCCATTACAGGCTTCGCCAACGCGGTGGCCTCCCCGGCCATCGACTTCAAGAGCGAGGGCCTGATCACCGGCATGGCGGCCAAGATGTTCACCGTCGCCGGCCCGGTGATCGTCTTCGGCGTAGCCGCCAGCGCGGCCTACGGCGTGATCCTGATGCTGGTACAAATGCTGCAGTGAGCGCCCCCCTGTGGAGGACCGGGAAGGACCCGGCTTCCACAGGGGTACTTTTCCGGCCTGAGGGACCCGGTTTTCGGCGTTTCCGGCGGAAAACGGGCATGGAACGAGCGGATAAAAATTTTTTCAAAAAATTTGAAATTACATATTGACAGAATGAGGGAGTTTTAGTATAATAACCCTTGCCGTTCGGAAAGGCGGACCCTTGGGAGCATAGCTCAGCTGGTTAGAGCACCTGCCTTACAAGCAGGGGGTCACTGGTTCGAGTCCAGTTGTTCCCACCAAAGTTTTGCACTTCCCGCAAGACTTTTCCCCACGGTCACCAAACACGGCTCAGTAGTTCAGTTGGTTAGAACGCCAGCCTGTCACGCTGGAGGTCGACGGTTCGAGCCCGTTCTGAGTCGCCATAGGGTACAGCTTGTGCCCTATATGCCTCTGTAGCTCAGTTGGTAGAGCAGCGGACTG